>JBMFPP010000070.1:0-9152 GCA_049969055.1 Armatimonadota bacterium
GGTAGCTCGTCGGGCTCATAACCCGAAGGTCGTTGGTTCAAATCCAACCCCCGCTCCCATGTTGAACAGCTTCGGAATCTTAAATCAGGTTCCGGAGCTTTTTCTTTTGTTTTGGTTTCCTCATGTTTTGGGCGCGGGAGGGTTTTGTATCTACTCCGGACGAGATGTTGCCCCGGCAACCGGTACCTCTACTGTGAAGGTGCTTCCTTGGCCCACACTGCTTGTTACCGATACGCGCCCGCCGTGGGCCGCCACTATTTCCCTGACGATCGCCAGACCAAGGCCTGTGCCGCCCAGCCGCCTGGACCTAGCTTTGTCTGCGCGGTAAAACCTTTCGAAGACGTGAGGTAGATCCTCTTCGGGTATTCCCACTCCGGTGTCCGCCACTGATAGGTAGACGCTGTCTCCCTCCTGCCAGGCAGATATGCGAATACTGCCGCCCTCCGGGGTGTATTTGACAGCGTTGTCCAAAAGGTTCCCCAGCACCTGCGCCATTCTTATTGCGTCGGCTACCATGTGAATGTGCTCCGGGATCTGAATTGTAACCGCAAGGCGTTTATCGGCGATGCGCTGTTGAAGCTCTTCTACAGCCTGCTCAACAAGAGAGCGTACGTGGACCGGCTCTGGCCGTAGAACTAATTTTCCCGCATCGATCAGTTCAAGGTCCAGCAGATCATCAAGCAGTGCAGAGAGCCTATCTGCTTCTCGCTCTAATGCGGCCATGAAGCGCTCTCTCGCCGGCGGATCGTCGATTGCGCCGCTGTTGAGCACCTCGACGGCGCCTTTGATGGCGGCTACCGGTGTGCGCATTTCGTGGCTTACGTCGGCAAGGAATCTTCTTCTGGCTTCTTCGGAGCGGCGAAGTTCTGTTAAATCGTGAAAAACTGCCATGGCACCGCAGTCTTCTTCTGAGGCACCTTGGAGGGGGCACACTTTGATGCTGAGCGCACGGTAGCTTGGAGTTTTTATGGTGACCTGCAAGTTGGTTGGGGTGTTGGTTTCCATGCTTTGACGCAGAAGCGGCCAGAACGATCGAACGAACGGTATTTTCGAGATGTGCAGACCTTCGATGCCGTTTAATTTGGTACCTAGCATCTCGGCGGCCGCGCGGTTGAACAAAATCACCTCTCCGCGGCGGTTTACCGCCAAGATTCCGTCGGCCATGCCCATCAGAACGGCCGACCTCCGCTCCTTTTCGGCGGCTAGTTGTGTTACCATGCGCTCCAGGGTTTCGGCCATGTTGTTGAGGCTGTTGGCGAGCTGACCTATTTCGTCGTTCGATGCAACTTCTATGCGCGCATGCAGGTTGCCTCTGGCCATCTGGTCTGCCATGCGGCTCATCTCTACAACTGGATGGGAGATTGTCGATGCAATTCCGAAGCTGACCAACCCCGCGAGCACGGCGGCGGCTAGGCTTACGATGAAGGTCGCTTTGCGAACCGTGTCTGACACACGTCGAATAGGCCCGGCTTGGGGAATTAAACGCAGTAGCCCGGTGGTTCGACCGCCGCTTTGTATCGGCAGTTCGACCACAGATTGAGTGTGAAGGGGAGCGGATGGAGAGTGGCAGAAGCGGCAGGCTTTTTTAGTTGGGGAGACTTGCGGGATTTGAGGGGGTGAATCGAGTCTAGGGGCGGCTTCGGAAAGGATGCGGCCGCGGCGGTCAAGCACGGCGACTCCGACCCCCAAGTATCCGGCCGCCTCTCGGCAGAGCTTTTCCAGATCGTTTGGGTTGGTAGGATGGTTCAGAAGCTCTGCAAATCCGGCAAGAAAAGGCTTCGCATGCGCCCTAAGTTCTTCCGAAACCGATTGGATGTACCTTCTTTCGATCAGGAAAGGTAGGTTCACGCCTAAAGCGGCCATGAAGACCGCTATGACCAGGAGATACGTTGCTGTAAGTTTGGCGCGTATGCTCCCGGTCATAGCGGTCACCCTTGGCACTTGTATCCCACGGAACGCACAGTGACTATATACTTGGGCTCTGCGGGATTTTCCTCTATCTTCTCGCGGAGCCAGCGAATATGCACATCCACAGTTCTGGTTTCCGGGCAGGTTTCGGTGCCCCACACTTTGCTCAACAGAAATCCCCTGGAAAGCACTCTGCCTTGGTGCATCATCAACAGTTTCAGAAGCTCGTACTCTTTAGGGGAGAGGTGTACCTCCTTGCCGCGCACTTTGACAGTGTGTTCGGATAGGTTCATTTCCAAATCTCCGCACTTCAAGATGCCACCAGGGCAACTATATGCGGTTCCTTCGGACCTGCGCAGTACCGCCTTGACACGCGCTATCAACTCCTTCATACTAAACGGTTTGATCACATAGTCATCTGCGCCAACTTCAAGGCCGATTACCCTATCAGCCTCTTCATGCCGCGCGGTGAGCATAATGATAGGGACGGAGCTTTCTGCGCGCAGTTCTCTGCAAAGCTCTAAGCCGTCCATGCCCGGCAGCATGAGGTCGAGGATGATGAGGTCGGGGTGTTCTTCTTTGGCTTTGCGCAGACCCTCCAGACCGTCTAGCGCTGTATCGGTTTCGTATCCGGAGCGGCTTAATGCATAAGCAACTGCATCCGCTATAGTTTCTTCGTCCTCCACAATCAGCACTTTCTGAGGCATAGCACACTCCTACAATAAGAATTTAGCTCAAGCAAAAGACGAGAAATTAACATATTCTTGGAAGCTGTTCTCCTGGCGGCATGTCCAGAATACGAGTGGTGCCGGCGGCTGTTTTTAGAAGAACCCTTCCTGGAGGGCCGTCCAATGCCCGTCCGACAACGGCCGCTTCGGCGCCGAGGGGGTGTTTTTTTAGTGCGTCCAGCACAGAACCGGCGGATTTCGGTGCAACAGCTATGAGCATTTTCCCCTCATTGGCGACGTAGAGGGGATCTAGCCCGAGCAGTTCGCAGGCGACGTGCACAGAGCCGTGTACGGGTATCGAGGTTTCGCAAAGCTCTAAGGCGACCTGCGACTGCTTGGCCAACTCGTTGGCGGCGGCCGCGAGCCCTCCGCGGGTAGGGTCGCGCATGGCGTGCAGATCTGACCCGGCAAATTGGATAGATGCCACAAGGTCAGCCAGTGGAGCGCAGTCGCTTTGCACCACGGCGCTTAGACTCAGTTCTTCCCGCGCCAGCATTACTGCGACGCCGTGGTCGCCGATCGCCCCGCTGAGTATCAAGATGTCTCCCGGCTGTATTCCACTGCCGGAAACGGATATTCCGTCCATTATTTTACCCACGCCTGTAGTGGCGATGAACAGTTTATCCGCATTGCCTCGCGGCACAACCTTGGTGTCTCCGGCGACGATGCGCACGCCGGCGGCCCGCGCGGTTTCGGCCATGGATTCCACCACTTTCTCCAGTTCCTCCAGCGGCAAACCTTCTTCTAGCACAAAGGCGGCGCTGAGAAACAGGGGCTTGGCACCCTGGGCCGCGAGGTCGTTAACAGTGCCGCAGACCGCCAGTTTTCCTATATCGCCGCCGGGAAAGAAGATCGGTGTGACGACGAAGGCGTCTGTGGTGAACGCCAAGCGTTCGGTTAAGCCCTCCAACACGGCGGCGTCATCTGCGGTGTTCAGAATCGGATCGCGGAAGCGACTGCGGAAAACGCTTTGAATTAAGTCTGCCATGAGCGTTCCGCCGCCTCCGTGTGCTAAGAGTACAGTTCCGTTTTTGCTCATCGCATGTACCTGTAGAAAGCGGCGCAGGTTCCTTCACTGGAAACCATGCACGGCCCCACCGGCGAAGCTGGAGTGCAGGCCGTCCCAAAGAGCCGACAGTCGGTTGGCAGTGCGGCGCCGCGCAGTACACTGCCGCACATGCAAGATTCGGGTTCCATGGAATCCTGCTTCGGTATTTGGTCCGCGAATTTGAGTTTGGCGTCCATATGCGCGAATTCGCTCCGGATCACCAAGCCACTGTTTGGTATAGTTCCGATGCCGCGCCAATCCGAATCGGCGGGTTTGAACACGCGGTACATAATCCTTCTTGCCGTCGGGTTGCCGTCGGGGCGGACTACGCGTGTGTACTGGATGTCTAATCCGGGATTTCGGTTTTGGATCCGCTCCAACAGCATTGCCATGCCGATGGCTATATCCAATGGCTCGAAGCCGGTTACCACGCAGGCTTTTCCGTACTTTTCCGCCAAGAAGCGGTAGGGTTCCAGTCCAAGGATGGTGCTGACGTGTCCGGGAAGGATAAATCCGTCGATTTGCAGGTCCGGCGCCTGCGCCAATGCTTCCAAAGCGGGTGGGATCAGCTTGTGAGCGCAGTAAACGGAGAAGTTGTGCAGGCCGATTCGGTCTGCCTCTAATATTGAAGCGGCCACTGCAGGAGCCGTTGTTTCGAATCCCACTCCGAGGAAGATCACCTCGCGGTTTGGATGGGCTTCAGCCAGCCGCACAGCATCCATGGGAGAGTAGACCATTCGTACATCTGAACCGCTGGCCCGCTGTTGTTCCAAACTGCTGTAAGTTCCCGGAACCCTCATCATGTCGCCGAATGTGGCGATGATGACATTTGGTACATCTGTAAGGGCGAGGCAGGTGTCTATATCCCTCTGGTGAGTAACGCAAACCGGGCAGCCGGGGCCGGAAACCAGCCTCACCTGCTTCGGAAGGAACGAGCGCAGTCCATAGCGAGCGATGGCCATTGTATGGGTTCCGCACACCTCCATCAGCACAGCGGGAGGCGCATCGGCACTGGGCAGTTGTTGGCGAACTTTTTCAAGCAGTTGCGGGTTGCGGAATTCGTCAACCAGGCGCATTGAAAAGCTCCTCCAGGATTTGCAGGGTTCTAGCGGCGTCTTCCTCGCGCACTTTTTCTATCGCGAAGCCAGCATGGACCAACACGTAATCCCCAACTTTTACGTCCTCCAGCAGGTCCAACCGCACCCGCACAGATGTGCCGCTTTGTTCGGCAACCGCTTCAAGTCCGTCAATCTGGGTTACCTGCATGGGAACTGCAAGGCACATAAAAACCTCCTTTCGGCTGTTTGGGGGCCGAAGCTGTCACTGCTCGGGCGACGGCCGCCTGACCCAGAGACAAACCTCCATCGTTCGGCGGCACTATGCACTGCCAGTAGGCGGTCAATCCCTTTTCGGCGAGCCGGTTTATGGTTTCGTCGAGCAGAAGCACGTTTTGGAAACACCCGCCGCTTAGGCACACTGTATTCAGCCTGGTTTCCTCCGAGATACGCCGGCATATGTCGGCAATCGCTTCTGCCAGCGCTGTGTGGAAGGCGGCTGCAATGGATTCGGGGCTTTGTCCGGCGTGGATGCGCAGGACCACCTCTCGAATCATTGGGCGGGTGTCGAGAACGTACTGCTCATCTGCGTGGTGAACGACGTACGGAAGCGGTACAGCCGGTTTCGAAGCCGATTCGGCAAGCATCTCAAGGTGCACGGCTGGATGCCCTTCGTAGTCGGCTTCTCCACGGAAGCCCAGGAGCGCAGAAACAGCATCAAACAGGCGGCCCGCGCTGGATGTGATCGGAGAGTTAATGCCGCGGGCTGTTTGGATTTCAACCACCTTTCGCTCTTCTTCAGACAAATCTGGAAGCAGGGCGGATGCAATTTCTCTGGCCTCTTCTTTGAAAGCATCCAGAAGGTGGGCGTACGCCATTCTGTGCGGGCGGCGGATAGCCGCTTCACTGCCGGGTAGTGCCACAAGCCTGAGCCTACCAACGCGCTGAAAAGACGAATAATCGGCCACGAGGAATTCTCCGCCCCAAACCGTTCCATCGGTGCCGCAGCCGGTGCCGTCGAAAGCCACACCGATTACAGGGCCCTCAAGTTCATGTTCCACCATGCAGGAGACTATGTGCGCATGGTGGTGCTGAACGGCAACCAGTTTTGCGCCTGTTGCTTCGGAGTAAAGGCGCGCGTAGGTGGTGGAGTGGTATCCAGGATGCAGGTCGTGCGCCACTACATCCGGTTTCGCTTGGAACAGTTTTTGGAAGTGTTTAATGGCTCTCTCGAAATAGTCTATTGTTTCGGCGTTTTCCATGTCGCCTATGTGCTGACTAAACACTGCCAGCCTGCCTCGCGCGATGCAGAAAGTGTTCTTCTGCTCGGCACCGCAGGCTAGGATGTCGGGACCGTCCGCCGGCAGAGGGATGCTTTTGGGCACAAATCCTCGGGATCTGCGTATTAGGCACAGCTCGCCGCGGAAGACCCTCGCTACTGAGTCGTCGCAGGGGCTTAGGATTGGTCTGTTGTGGAGCAGAAATTCGTCTGCGATGTCGGAAAGCCTTCTTTTAGCCTCGTTGTTGTCGTATGCGATGGGTTCTTCGCTAAGGTTTCCGCTTGTCATCACCAGCGTTGGCGGCGAATGCTTCATAAGAAGCCTGTGGAGCGGTGTGTAAGGCAGCATAACCCCAAGATACAAGTTATCCGGAGCCACTTCCGGCGCCAGCTCGCAGTTCCGGCGTTTTCGAAGCAGCAGAATAGGACTTTGGGGGCTTTTCAGGTGTTTTTCCTCCTCAGCGCTTACAACGCATAAGCGCCGCACTTCGTCCATATCTCGGCACATAACAGCGAACGGCTTTGCCGAGCGCCGTTTTCTGGTCCGAAGTTTGGCAACGGCTTCGGAGCTGCGTGCATCACATGCAAGGTGGAATCCTCCAAGCCCCTTGATCGCCACGATAGAGCCGAGGTGCAGGAGCTCTGCGGCCCTGCGCACGGCGGCCAGTGAAGCCTCCAGGGACAGCTCGGCCGGCGGCGAGCTGTTTATCCAGACGTGCGGGCCGCACGCGGGGCAGGCGTTTGGTTCCGCGTGGAATCTGCGGGTGCGTGGATCTTGGTATTCGGAGCGGCACTGCAGGCACATGGTAAACGCTCGCATTGTTGTGCGCTCGCGGTCGTAAGGAATGCTTTCGATTATGGTAAAGCGGGGTCCGCAGTCTGTGCAGTTGATAAACGGATAGTTATGCCTTCGGTCGGCCGGGTTGTCCATTTCGCTGGCGCATGCATGGCAAACAGCCACGTCAGCTGGTATGACCGGGGAGGGCACATCCTGTTCCCGGCTTTCACGAATGGCGAAGCCGGTTTCTCCGACGGGTGGAATCTGCTCTGACTCCACGCTGTGTATTTGCGAGAGAGGAGGGGCTTCCGCAACAAGCCGACGCTCAAACTCGCTCAGACTGGCGCTTTCGCCTTCTACTTCGATTACAACGCCGCGGCTGGAATTCAAAACCCAGCCGGACAATCCCAAGGATACCGCCAGTTGATACACAAACGGGCGAAAGCCCACTCCCTGAACTACGCCGTGCACCGTAAACCGGTTGCGACTTACCATTTCCAGCCCCCTCGTTAAATGTCGAAGCGACAAATCCAAGCTGTGATTGCCAAATCGCATCACCAAGCTTCGGCGGCGCTAGGGGGCTTGAGAGGAAGTCGCCGCCAAGTTACTGCTAGGCCTGCTGTAGCTCCACAGCTTCCAGAAGAATCTCCTCACCGCTTTCCGCGCGCAGTTTTGGCTGATCGCATTTTGGGCAGAAAACGAGGCGTTCCCAAGACTCCGTGGTTTCTCCGCACGCTTCACAGCGGTACCGAATTGGTACCTGTTCAATTATCAAGTTGGCACCTTCTGCAATTGTGTTTTCGGCGGCATGCTCGAAGTGAAGGCGCAGGCTTTCGGGAGACATCTCAGAGCCGGCGCCGAGTTTTACCTTAACTTCTGTAATGCGCGAAGCGTTGTGCTTAGATGCTTCAGCCAGCACTTGTTCCATCAGCTTTTTCACAGGGCCGCTTTCATGCATTGTTTTGTTCAAACCTCCGAATTTCTTCAGTGACAGCATCCACGAGTGCAGGCAGAGCACTCTTTACAGGTTCGCTCAGCCCCTCGGTAAATCTGGCAACGTTGAGCGCCTCAACGGCAAAGATCACAATGTTTTTCGGCAGGCGGTCTGGTTCCACCGCCATGCCGAACGATAACGCCTCTGCCACCCCAACACCGTGCGCCGAGGTGAAAGAGATGTTGCATTCGGCAAGCTCTTCAGGTGTCAGGCGGCGTATTTGGCCAGGGTTTCCACCGCCAACCATGCAGTCAACGATTATACACAGATCGGCTCCATCTATTATGTCGAGGAGTCTGAGGCCGGGCGTGCCGACTTCCAAAACCTCTACGTCTGGAGCCAGTTTTTCGCGCAGGATGGGTGCTGCGGCTAATCCCAATGCATCATCTCCGGCGAACGGACTGCCACAGCACACCACCCTAACGCAAGGTTTCGAACTGCCTGGTTGTTCTATTAGGTTTCTTTGCCCCATTATCAAAAGCGTTTGGATGCCGCAAGACGCTTTGACTTTCAATCAGCCTTTGTTGGTTTGTCAAAGCTTTCTCGAACGTTAATCTCGGTGTATGCGAAGCTTCAGGAAGTGGCATGAGCACGATATGCATGGATCGTAGTTGCGAACCATCATCTCGCACTTCAGGGTTGCCTCTTCCTCTGGAAGGTCCAAGATCTGCGGCACCAACTCCCACAAGTCCTTCTCTATGTTGTAAAGGTTGTGGGAAGTTGGGGCTACAATGTCTGCGAAACGCACCAAGCCGTTGTCATCCAGCTCGTAGCTGTGGTAGAGAAAGCCGCGGGGAGCTTCGGTGCGTCCAGCGCCTTTGCCAGATCTCACCGGCGGGTTCGGAGTGCGGTCGGCGTAATCAAGTCGGTCGATGATCCAGATGGACTCGTCTATGGCGTGCACCAGCTCGATTGCTCGGGCTATGATGCTGTTGTAGGGATTAAAGTTCGGGAACGGAATGCCTGCTTTGCGCGCGGCCTCCTGCGCATCCGGCGAGAGCTTATCGAAGTTGATGTTAACGCGGGGCAGAGGACCTACCATGAACGAGTCGCGCCCAACGATGTAGCTGTGAAGTGTGGTGCTGTGGGGCACCTGCTTTTCTTTTATATAGTCTCGGTATTCATGGACGTCGATATCTAACCCCTCTGTGCTTTTGATGCGTCCGCCGATCACAGCGTATTCATCTCTTTGGCTGAGAGCAACGTGCTCGCATTTGCGTTCAAACTGCGGGATGGGAAGGGATGCGGTGAACTCCACCGTGGCAACCGCGTCCTCTTTTGCCTCTTCCAAGCGCTCTCGGAACTCCTGCATGGTGTCTTTGTCCGGAACCTTGGTGAAGCCGCCCACCTTTGCGGTGACCG
>JBMFPP010000071.1:0-9031 GCA_049969055.1 Armatimonadota bacterium
GGTACAAACACCCTGGTCGGCACGAATCCTGCGGTGATAGTAAGCGAAGCCCTTAAGGTGCTGAACGGGCGTGGAAAACACGGGCGCACGCCGGAGTTTTGGGACGGCCGAGCGGCAGAGCGCATAATTGAGATTCTGACAATGTGGAACTCCTCCAGACTGAGCACTGCACAGGCCGCCTGAGCTCTTAAGTGGCTTGCCCCCATCCATCAAACATCCGAGTTTTGCTTAATGCATCGGCAGTGCCCCTGCCGCAAAAACGGACGAGCAGTAGAACACCCTAATGAGTTTGGCGTTCAACCAATCCCTGTTTCGCAGGAGAAGGAAGCATGAACATCTGCGTTGTTGGATGCGGCTATGTAGGCCTGGTAACCGGAAGCTGTTTAGCGCATCTGGGACACGAGGTGATAGCCGTCGATATAGACGAAGATAAGATAGCCGCGTTGAAATCCGGGCATGTGCCGATCTACGAGCCCGGACTTCAGGAATTGTTGGCCGAAGAGATGGAAGCAGGCCGGTTGAGCTTCAGCACGTGCCTAGCCCAAGGGGTGGACAAATCCGACGTAATTTTCATCTGCGTTGGAACGCCGCCGAAAGAAACCGGCGAGGCGGACATGTCTCAGGTGGAGGCAGTGGCGCGCGGTATAGGGCGGTGCTTGAACAGCGGTTACAAGATCATCGTTAACAAAAGCACGGTGCCGGTAGGATCCGGCGATTGGGTGGCGATGATAATCTCGGACGGCATCGCCGAAACCGGCGGCTGTTCGCACCCTGGTGAGGGGTTCGATGTGGTTTCCAACCCTGAGTTCCTGCGCGAGGGAAGCGCCATTTCAGACACCATGCATCCCGACCGCATTGTGGTTGGCAGTAGCAGTCGGCGCGCCATCGAGGTCATGAAGGAGCTGTACACACCGATACTTGAGCAGTGTTTTCCATATGGTGATCCATGTCCAACCACCGGCTCTAAACCCCATTGGATGGAAACCGATTTGACATCCGCAGAAATGATAAAATACGCCTCCAACGCTTTTTTGGCCACCAAAATCAGCTTCATCAACGAAGTGGCCAACATCTGCGAGAAGGTTGGTGCCGACGTTACCCAGGTGGCTAAAGGCATCGGGCTGGACTCGCGCATCGGAAGCAAGTTTCTATCTGCGGGACTCGGCTGGGGAGGAAGCTGTTTCAGAAAAGATGTGATGGCGCTGGCCGCAATAGCCAGAGACTACTGCTGTACCACTTATATCTTGGACGCCGCCCTCGCGGTTAACGACCTCCAGCGCGTAAAAGTGGTCCAGAAGCTTCAAGACAACCTGAAAATGCTGAAAGGCAAAACCGTAACCCTCCTGGGGCTGGCATTTAAGCCGGGAACCGATGACTGCCGAGACGCCCCCGCACTCACGGTTGCCCGCCGGCTTTTGGAGCTCGGCTGTAAAGTCAAAGCCTACGATCCAAAAGCCTCGCACAACGCAAAGCAGGAGGTTCCATGCCTAATCACCGCCGCGGACCCATATGAGGCGGTTTCAGATGCTGACGCCGTGGTGCTTGCCACCGAATGGCCGGAACTAGTGAACTTGGATTACGCCAAAGTAGCTTCTCTCATGCGCGGCTCTCTCGTGGTGGATGCGCGTAATGTGCTGGACCGCCGGCTTCTCCAATCGCACGGGCTGACGGTGGTGTGCATTGGCCGCTGATGTCTTTTTGGGAAACCCTGCTTCAGCCCTTGCGTTGTCCTGCTTGTTTTGGTATAAAATATGTGGAATTAGCACTCGGCAGTCGAGAGTGCTAAAGTTCACCCGTTCGTTTCCCTCGGAAGAACGGGCGATCTTGTGCACCCATTCACCCACTGTAAACGGAGGTGTTCGCTGTGCTCAAACCGCTGTCCGACCGAATCATTGTAAAGGCTAAAGCCAAGGAAGAGGTTACCAAAGGCGGGATTGTACTTCCGGATACGGCCAAAGAGAAGCCCCAAGAGGGTGAAGTGATTGCCGTGGGTCCTGGCAAAGTGTTGGACAACGGCAAGACTGTTCCAATGGAGGTTAAAGTCGGCGATACAGTCCTCTTTGCCAAATACGGAGGTACCGAGGTAAAGGTTGACGGCGAAGAGTACATCATCCTGCGCCAGGATGACGTGTTGGCCATAAAGTGAGGGGGGTGACCTATGGCAGCCAAAGATCTGAGATTTAACGAGGAAGCCCGCAGAGCCTTGGAGCGCGGCGTTAATATCCTTGCCGACGCTGTGAAGGTTACCCTCGGCCCTCGCGGCCGCAATGTGGTGCTCGAGAAGAAGTACGGATCTCCCACCGTTATCAACGACGGCGTAACCATTGCGAAGGAGATAGAGGTTGAAGATCCGTTCGAAAACATGGGCGCCCAGCTTGTCCGCGAGGTGGCCTCTAAGACCAACGATGTGGCCGGCGACGGCACCACTACCGCAACCGTGCTTGCACAGGCCATAATGCGCGAGGGCCTCAAGAGCGTAGCGGCCGGCGCCAACCCGATGGCGCTTAAGCGCGGTATCGAAAAAGCGGTGGACGTCTGCGTGGAAGAGATACGCAAGATGGCCAAGCCGGTTGAAGACCGCGAAACCATCGCCGAGGTGGCCGCTATCTCCGCCAACGATCGCTCCATCGGCGACCTCATTGCCGATGCTATGGAAAAGGTGGGCAAGGACGGCGTTATCACCGTGGAGGAGTCCAAGGGCACGCAAACCACCCTCGAGTTCGTTGAAGGCATGCAGTTCGATAAGGGTTACATCTCTCCGTACTTCGTCACCGATCCAGAGCGCATGGAGGCGGTTCTTGAGGAACCGCTCATTCTCATACACGAGAAGAAGATATCATCCCTGCAGGATATCCTCCCACTCCTCGAAAAGGTTGCCGCCGCCCGCAAGCCCCTGCTGATCGTGGCGGAGGACGTTGAGGGCGAGGCCTTGGCAACCTTGGTTGTCAATAAGATTCGCGGTACCCTCCAGTGCTGCGCGGTTAAAGCTCCCGGCTTTGGCGACAGGCGGAAAGCCATGCTGGAAGACATCGCCATTCTCACCGCCGGCAAATTCCTGTCCGAAGACTTGGGCATTAAGCTGGAGAACGTGGATCTCTCCATGCTGGGCCGCGCCAAGCGCGTTAAGGTAACCAAGGAAGACACCACCATCGTGGAGGGCGCTGGTTCTCCGGAGGCAATAAAGGGACGCATCAACCAGATAAAGAAGCAGATTGAAGAAACTGATAGCGACTACGACCGCGAGAAACTCCAGGAGCGCCTTGCCAAGCTGGCTGGTGGTGTTGCTGTTATCCAAGCCGGCGCGCCCACCGAAACCGAGCTGAAGGAGAAGAAACACCGCATTGAGGATGCTCTCTCCGCCACCCGTGCCGCCGTCGAGGAGGGCATTGTGCCGGGCGGAGGTGTTGCTCTGCTTCGCTGTCAGCCAGCACTGGATAAGATCGAGATTCCGGCCGAAGACGGCGACTTCAAAACCGGTGTGGAGATCATCCGCAAGGCGCTGGAGGAGCCGGCCAAGCTGATCGCCGCCAACGCCGGCAAAGAGGGCGCCGTCATTGTAGAGAAGATCAAGACTCTGCCCTTCAGCCACGGCTACAACGCCGTAACCGAGCAGTTTGAGGATATGATAAAAGCCGGAATCATCGACCCGGCCAAGGTGACCCGCAGTGCTCTGCAGAACGCCGCAAGCATTGCGGCCATGCTTCTCACAACGGAGGCGCTTGTAGCCGAGATACCCGAGAAGGAGAAGCCGGCACAGGGTGGAGGAGGCACTCCGCCGTACTAAAACCCAAGCATCAGCCTGCGGCTGAGTAAAGCTTGCGCGCCCGCCGAAAAATGCCAGTTCGGCGGGCGCTGTGTTCTTTCCAGAAAGAGCTTTCGGCAAAGCCGCAAGCTGAAAAACCTCTGCGGCTTCCTTGTGGGCTTACTCCACCTCGTAATCTGCCACCACTATATCCTCGCAGAGCGGAAGCACGTACTTTTCCACAACCTCCTGGTGCGCCGGGTGCGGGCCGTACGCCTCAAGCGCGGCTCTGTCCGGAAAGCGTGCGGCCAAAGCCACACTGTATCCCTTTCCTCTTTCGGTATTGAAGTTAACCCCTGCGGTAAGCTCAAGAATGCCGGGCACATTCTCCTTAAGCTTTTTGAGAACCGAAACCAGTTCGTCTCGTTGCTCTTGGGTTGCATCCGGTTTCAACTTGAACAAAACTATATGCTCTACCACTTCAGTCCTCCACTTTTCTTCCGTGGAACCCTCAATCTTCGATGATTTCCGGGATGCGCCTCACGTTCGGGTCGGTAAAAATGTCCAGCTCGTCGCGGCTAGTAGACGAAAACTCCGAAACAACAGCGCCTTCGGGTCCTGCTTGGAACCAATGGAGGGTATTGGGCGGAATGGTATACTGGCCCCCCGGCTTAAGAGCAATCTCGTGGAACACCGTGTAGTGCGGCGAAGGCGGCCGGGCAGACGGATTTTCGGTCTTCGGCCCCGGCACATAAAGATACACCGTGCCCCAACGACAGCGGAAAGTTTCTTCTTTGCCAGGTTCGCCGTCAAACGGTGGGTGGCGGTGCTCCGGGCACGTTTGGTGCGGAAACAGAATCAGCTCTTTGGCGCAGTAGCGCGGCGTGTTCACATAAACGAGTATCTCAAGCCCCTCCCGTTCCAAGTTTCCCAAACCGAACTCGGCCACCTCTATACGCTCTTTCTCTTCGTCGGTCAGCACAATTCCGGCGGCTTTGAAATACTCCAACGCCCGCTTCTGCGCCTCCCGAACCTGACTGCGCTTGATTGCCATAAGCTTTTCACCTCCAGAGGTAGTTTCAGCTCAGTATGTCATATGCCTGCGGGAGGTGTCAATTTCGGGGGCCGAACTGCAAGAAGAGTTATCCTATTCCGAAAACGGTCATCACAGTGTAAATAAGTGCCAGTGCCAAAATAGAGATAGTGGTGCTCCAGCACATCACGTTGCCAACTCGAGAGTTCACATATTTTCCCATAATTCGCGGGTTGTTGATCAGCTTCAGCATGAAGATCATAACAACCGGCAGCAGCAAACCGTTCAGGACCTGCGTGAGGATTGTAAACCTTACAAGGTTGAACCCAAAAAAGATCACTATCCCGGCGCCCAAAACTATAGACAGGGTGAAAATCCCGTAAAAAACCGGGGCCTCGCGGTACGTCTTTCTAACGCCGAACTCCCAACCGAAAGTTTCGCAGAAGCTGTATGCTGTGGTCAAAGGAAGTATGGCTCCGGAAAGGGTGGCAGCGCCCAAAAGCCCAACGGCGAACAGAATTTTTGCGGCCGAACCGGCAAATGGCTCTAGGGCCATAGCCGCCTGTTGAGCGTTATCTATCCAGCGGATTCCGTGGGGATAAAGAGTTGCCCCTGCCGCCACTACTATAAAGAAGGCCACGAAATCCGTGAAGAAAGCACCAACAATCACGTCCAGCCGCGTGTACCGATATTCTCGGATGTGGACGCCTTTGTCAACCACGGTGGACTGCAGAAAAAACTGCATCCACGGGGTTATGGTGGTGCCTATGACGGCCACAAAGAGAACTATGTAATGGCGCTCAAAATGGAAGCTGGGGATAAACAAACCGCGAGCTACTTCAGACCAATCCGGCTTAGCCATGAGGCCGGAGCCTACGTAGCTGAAGAAGACGAGGCATAGCACAAGAAAGATGCGCTCCACGGTCCTGAAGGAACCGCGGACGACCACCATCCAGATGAGAAAAGCGGCAACAGGTACGGAAAAATGCCTTTTAACCCCGAAAATCTCAAACGCCATTGCGATGCCGGCGAACTCTGCGCAGGTAGTGCCGAGGTTCGCCACAAACATGGTGGTAAGGGCGAAAAGCGCCCACCGCACCCCGTACTCTTCGCGTATAAGCTCGCCCAGGCCCTTCTCGGTGACGGCACCCATGCGGGCGCACATCTCTTGAACAACCCCAAGAGCCGCTGTAACGAGGGCCAACATCCACAGGAGGCTGTACTGGTAGGCGGCGCCGGCCTGGGAGTAAGTAGTAATACCCCCTGGGTCATTGTCTGCAAACGACGTAATGACCCCCGGCCCGATGACTGCGAGCACCGGAAGTATCTTGCGGAAGCTCTTAAGCTTGATAGGTCGCCCTCCTCCACGGTTTTTATCCTCCAACAGCGCACGGTTACCTTCGCTTCCACTCCTCCGGTATAACCAGATCCAAAACGTCGTCCACAGTAACCACGCCCTCAAGCACGCCTCCTTCATCAACCACAGGAAGCGCGATGAGGTTGTACTTGGCCATCAACTGGGCCACTTCCTCGAGGGAAGTTTCCGGAGCCACGGTTACAAGCTCCCGCTCCATAATGCTCTCGATCCTGGCTTTCGGATCCGCTGTTATAAGCTCTTTCAGCGAAAGCACACCTACCAAGCGCTCATCTTCTTCCACTACGTAAACGTAGTAAAGGCTTTCGACCTCGTTTTCGGGCCTGCGGAGCATCTCCAGCGCCTCGGCCGCAGTGATGTTAGGAGGCACTGCGGCGTATGCCGTGGTCATAATTCCGCCCGCCACGTCCTCCTCATAAGAAAGCAGTTCGCGCACCTCCGCGGCTTCGGCCGGCTCCATCATATTCAGCAGTTCGTCACTGCGCTCTTCGGGCAGGTCGCCTAGTAGATCGGCAGCTTCGTCCGGCTCCATCTCCTCCAAAATGTCCGAGGCATGTTCCGCTTCCAAGCTTTCCAGAATAGCCACCTGAACCTCGGGTTCCGCTTCGGTGAGTGCATCCGCGGCGGTTTCTAGGTCCAAAGATTCAAACACCTGCCTGCGCTCGGCCGGGTCAAGCTGGGCGATGATGTCTGCAATGTCGGCTGGGTGCAGACGGGAGATCCTGTCTGTTGGCACGCGCAGTTTCATCGGTGCCTTACTGCTGGACAGCGGCTCCACATCGCGCCAATCGATGATATGAGTGTGCAGTGTAAGGCCCAAAAGGCTGGCGATATTCTCGGCAAAACCCTCTATTCCGATGCGGCGCAGGAGCCCCCGCAGACCAACATCAACGCCTATTAAGCGGAGTTTTCCGTCGAAATCGGCAAGCCGCAGGTCGTTCACGCGGACCACGCGGTGGCCCTGCACATCCACGATCTGCCGATCGAGGAAATCGGCTCCCAGCCGCCGGTACTCGTCGCGCATAGGCAGTTCTCCGCCGTCGCCGGCACCGGGGCGGAGCGTAACAACAGGATGCAGTTCCGCAATTTGAGAGTATGGAACCACCCTGCGCTGACCATCAACGCGAACCTCGACGCCCACAACCGGCGGAAACGTTTGGCTCACGTCGGCTACCAAGTCCACCACTCGGCCCACGCGGCGGTTGTTGTTATCCACAAGGTATTTCCCAAGTACCTCTGTAAGGAACATACAGCCCTTTCAAGAAGCCCTGACCCTCAAAAAGGACTTTTTGCTTGTCAAAAACCTTTTGTTTGCGCATCACCGGTTGGCTTTTTCATTTTAACAAAGCTCATACAGTATGACAACAAATTCCAAAAGTTAAACAGTGTCTTTCAAAGAATCAGAAGAGGGTGCCTGGGAGAAATGAGCCAAAACCAACGAAAGGGTGAATGTGGGATTCACCTGCAAAACGTTTTGCTGAAACAAACGGCTTTGCCCTCTCCTCCGAAGCCTTTCCTGCTGGCGGGCTGGCCCTCACCCTGACCCTCCCGATGAACGGGAGTGGGAAGCAGAGCGCTCCCTTCTCCCGTCAAGGATGAGAGTATGGATTGGGGGTGGGGGCAGGCAAGCGAGAGAAACGTCTAACCTGCCTCTCAGGGTATCCTTGGCAGAACTTTGAAAAGCCGTGAAAGTTGAAAAGGCATGTCGGTGAGGCTCAAAAAGGAAGCGGCGGGACCGTAAAGCCCACCGCCTCCTTAATCAGCAGAAACCCCTTTTAATCGCCTTGCTAGCCGCCGGTTCCACCCGTGCCGGTGCGTGGTCTGCGCGCGGGCCGAATCAACCGCGCCGTTTCGCGCAGAATCGGCGTCAACGCCCTCTCGATAGAATCCTCGGTATCGCCCAGCTCCACGCCCTTGAACAGGAACCAGTGCTCCACATGCTCAACAACACCCTCGGGTTCCACCTTGGTGAGCGGGCCGAGGGTCTCGAGCTCAAGCATATCCCCGTTGGTGAACGTCTCGGTGGAGCACCCCATATCGGGATATACAGCGTTCTCTCGGTGTATATACCGCTTCAAGAACAGATGGTTGCCTCTGCTGTAGGCCATCCAACCCTGCTTGTTGCCCAGTCCCAGCTTCTGCGGCTCCGAGCGAGATGGGTCTTGCTTCAGCATTATAAACTTCTTGCCCCAATACCAGCGCGGGTCAGAAAGATCGGTGTAGGCCCAAACAACCATCTGATTCACAGGCAGCAGTGCCTCGGGATGCGGGCGGTAGGGCTCTCTCGGGAAGATGGCTCTGCCGTTTTTGTTCATCACCGTCAGCGCCCACGGAGCAAACTCCACTGGGAACAACCCGTTGTTGCGGATCCTGTGGCGCACCGTAACGTGAGAACCGGTGGGATCGAGGGTTATTTCGATTTCCTTCTGCAGTCTTGTAGTTGTTTCCTCTGGGGCCACCAGCCTTATGCTGTTCTCCTGCACATCAACCTTTACTGGAACGTTGTCGGGGAAGTAGCTTCTGGGCTTGGCTTCCGGTGCATGCCACAGGCGGTGGCCGCCGTATATGCGCCACTCGTCGCCGCCGGTTTTGCCAAGCTGATCCTCAAATTCGGCAAACAGGTTGTCTTCGCCGGGGAAGCCGTAGCGTATAATCCTTGGACCAACGTCTGTGGTAACTATCAGCTCCACCGTTCCGTTGGAAAGCTTGTAGCAGTTAGGCCAACCTTTGTAATTTACCTTTTCGATTTTAACCTCGGCGCCGGCTGTCGCGGCCAGCAGGCACACCGCGGCAGATCCACTCAGTAATGCCATTGCTATGCTCCTCATACGCTTTCTTATCCTCCTTTTCAAACTGTTTGCCGGCTTAACCCTCATTTTGG
>JBMFPP010000072.1:0-3771 GCA_049969055.1 Armatimonadota bacterium
GGCTGTGGATTTGGCTTATCGTGTGAGGATTCCACGCTACCAGCCGGCCAACATCCCGCCTTGGGGGCCTGGATATGCTACGGTGAACCCCACCAATGCTTTTACGAAAGAAGCGGCGCTTCCGGCCAACCGCAATGGGATCCAAGAGCTTGTTTACAAGCCCAGTTATCCCGGAGATAACATATACCTGGCGAGGGTGTTTGTGGATTCCAACCGGAACGGCAGTCACGATTTTAACGAGCCGTACCGCACTTTCATTATGCGTGCATACGTGCGCGTTAACGAAAGCTTCGAGATAAAGGAACAGGCGGTGGAAATTCCGGGGCCGGTGCCGGGTGGTTCTGCGCCTCCTCCTGGAGTTCCGCACGGGTTTGTGCCGTACACCAACTACTGGCAGCCGAGCGGGGGAGATCCGGAGATGCTGGCCGCGGAGGCCGCGTTCTACAGGCCGTTTACCATTGTTAACACCGGCAATGTGAACCTTTGGAACGTTCGCATGGCCAAATCTCCGCAGTTGGTAGATCCCCTGGTGAGCGTAGGCGTGGATCCTGCTCTGGCCATAGCTGGCGGCAAGGCGGTATTAAAGGGCACAATATCCCCAGAAAACTTGTTCAGCACTTTGGATCCTCCAAGGGGCATATCGCCAGACAATCCGTTCTTCCGGGTGGCAGTGCGCAAGGCGCGGGTTGGCTCACAGGAGCCGGCCAGGGTGGTTATGCGCAACCCGTTCGGTCCTCCGGAGCTTATGCCTCCGTCGCCGTGCATCACGGTGGCGGTTCCGCCCGGAACGCCGGTGGGCAGGTATACTACGCGGCCGCTTTTCTTCGAGGACGGCGCTTACGTATATGAGGAGGGAACAGGCGGCGTGCTTCTGGGCGCAAATGGAGATCCGACGAAGTCTGTGCAAATAGCTCCAGGCATTGTAATGCCGAAAACCAGGGCTCCGAAGAGTATGGTTGTGGCGGTTGAGGTGATGGAGGCGCGGCTGACCGGATTTCCTCCAGTGCCTGTTTCGTTTGGCAGTCAGGGGCGGGGGTTCACCGTTGCCAACATCGATCTCGAGCAGATGCCGCCGGATATCGGAAATGCGGTTCCCGCGGCCTACCGCGATCCGGAGACCGGCGCACTGCACCTTATTTGGGCTACCAACAGATTCGATGTTGGCCGGAAGGATCAGCCGCGGCCGTGGTATCTGGCGCTGTCGAGCATGGTGTTCAGTTCGGATTCGCCTTGGGGCTGGCAGTATCAGGGTACCAAGAGCTGGTTCTTCGAACCCGGATTCGACGCGAGGTGGTGGCAGTCTGCTTTGGATGAGCCTTTCCCGAATCCAGCCCAGTTTGAAGGGCTGACGGTTTTCGGCTCTCCGGCAGTTGCGCAAGACGGCCAGGATGTTTGGCTGTTCTTCCAAGGCGAGGGCAGTGTATTCACGGAAAGCAGTGGGTTTGCTTCGCGCAGTATCCTGCTTTACACCAGACTGCGCAGTGGTAGGCCGGTTGGTCCTCTCTTGGCAGTTCCCGGGGATGAGCAGTTGGCGCGCCAGAATCCGAAGCCGTTCTTCTACCGCGACAGCGAAGGCCGTCGGATGCTGGGCCTCATGTGGAATGCGGGACAGCCGCCGCGCATCTTCGTGAGTACCACCTCAACACCCGAGGATCCGAATTCTTGGTCGCAGGCTGTGATGGTGCCTATGCCCGCGGGATTGGCGTATGCAGTGCAGCCGGCTCCGTTTTTCAAGGGGCCGTCAGGGAGGTTTACTTACGTAGATTTGGTGTTCTGCGGCTACAACAGGCTTGAGCAGAACGCTGATTTGTACCTGATGAGGCTGAGCACCGATTCTTGGGAGATAATGCCGCTGCCAAGGGTGACTGCGGAGCGGCTTCAAAGAGATGTGGGCCGTCCTGTGTACCGCTCGCAGGGGCTGGATTGGCAGATCGGCGGGCAGGACATGCCGGTGATACGTTGGACCCGGCCGGATGGGAGCTTCATCGAGTTTAAGGACCCCGAGCAAGTGGACTTTGCGTCTGGGCGGCTGAGGTACAAAGATGCGAGCGGTTTGTACACTGTGACTGTGGATGCAGCCGCTGGTTCGGTAACCTTCAGCAGTTCGAATCCGGTGCGTGCGCCTGTTCCACGCACCAATGATGTGATAGAGGCATCTTACAGGCCGCGTGTTTGGCGTTTGACCAGCGATCCGAGGTCCGATACCCAGCCGGTTTACTTCGTGGATCGCAGTTACGAAACGATAGCCCCCAGCGAGGCTTATAGAGTGGATGCAGCCGCTCCCCTGCCGATGCTAATTCGCAGAGATAGGATGTGGGTGATATGGCGCAAGGGCAACACCAGTATCGGCGGCGGCCAGGTTACGCCTTCGGGCGCGGATGTTGGTGCTACGGGCACAACTGGCTCCACAACACTGTTCTACAAAACCTACCGCTTAATGGTAAAGCTCGATAAGCCGATTCCTCTGCATCCTCAGAAGGGTACGCCGCTTATAACTGTGGACGGTGTGCCTCCGAACAGGTGGACGGTGGATCCCGGCACGGGCAGGGTCTTCTTTACCGAAGTGGACGAGGGGCGAACTGTAACGATAAGCACACCGAATTCGCCGCCGCGCCAGTATTCCATCAGCTGGCTGCCGGAGCGCGCCGGTGAACAGCATCAGGAATTTCCCCTGCCCATAAAGATGCCTGTAAATGAGGGGCAAGTGTGGGTGTTTAAGGACCCGTTCTCGTACCTACTGCCGAGCGGCGATCCAGAGCGGTACCTGTCGTTGATAAACAACAATATATGGGTGTTCTGGACCAGCAACCGCGGCGGCGCCAGCGATGTTTACTACATGTGCGTGAGTCCGAGGTTGTAAAAGCGGTTTGGGGCGTCACTTCTGGGTTGCTGACGGCGACTAAATAAGAGGAAGAGTGAAGGTGAAGCGGTTGGGGGTGGTTTCAAGGCCGCGGCACCGCGGTGTAAGCGAGGAATCGCGTCCTTGACAATGGTATGCACGCGTGGTATTATGGCGGCGGATTGTTTCTCCTTCGGTCAGTTTGCTGAAGCCGCCCGCGTATTTCGAAAGGTTGCACCGGTTGTTTGAAGAAAACTTATACTGAACCTTTTGCTCTTTTGAGGTAGAAGAATGGCTCTTTTAGGCAAATCCGGCGGCGGTCCAGCCTTGGGTTTGGATATAGGGACCAGTATGGTGAAGGCCGTGGAGGTGCGGCCCGGCAAAAGTGGGCCAGTGGTGACGGCCATAGGCATCATGCCCACTCCGCCCGGGATGTTCGCCGGCGATGTGATAAGCGATCCAAAGGCTTTTGGGGCCAGCATAAAGAAGCTTCTTCGAGACAGCGGCATAACCGTTAAGAACGTGGTAAGCGCGGTCTCTGGTCAAACTTCTTTCGTTTTGAGGCCGATAGAAGTGCCTAAGATGACCGAAAAAGAATTAAAAGAGACCATGCGCTTCGAGGTGGATAGGCACATTCCGTTTCCCGCCAGCGAAGTTGTTATGAGCTATGCTCCGCTTGTTCGGTGGGATGAGCCGCCGGACGCGCAGAACATGACGGTTTTGCTCGCTGTGGGTCAACAGCAAATGATTCGCGCCCATCTCGAGACGATACTGTACGCAGGGTTGAACCCGGTGGCCATAGATGTGGAGCCTTTGGCCGCGGCTAGGGCTTTGCTGGTTGACGGCTATTCCGAGCTTACAGTGGCATTGATAAATATTGGGGCTGTAAAGACGGATATCTCCATATTTGAGCGCGGTTTGTTGGTATTTCC
>JBMFPP010000072.1:3781-8967 GCA_049969055.1 Armatimonadota bacterium
TAACTTCACGCGGGCTGTTTCGGATGCCACCGGTCAGCCGATGGAGCAGGCGGAGAGGTTGAAGCGGCTTTATGCGGAGATTCCTCCGAGCCGTTCGATGGTTCCGGAGGAAGGAGCCGCCGCCGAGTCTGTTGGGGCGTTTGATCTGGGCGGCTTGGAGCAGGAGATTGAAGAAGGGGCCTACGGGGTTGAAGATGAAGAGATTGGTCCGGCCCCAACTGTGCGGTTCAGCCTGGACGATGTTGATACCGGGGGCGGAGGCGATCTGGGCTTTGATTTCGACATTGGTAAGCGTACAGAAGAGAAACCTCCTGCTTCGGAGCCACCAAAACAGGCGGATGTCGAACTGCATCCGGTTCCTGTTGACTCTGAAAGTGAGCTGAAGAAGAAGATCACCGACGCGGTTCTTCCAGTTTTCAGCGAGCTGGTTATGGAACTGCGCCGATCTTTCGATTATTATCAGGGTAGAAGCCCGGATTCCCGCGTGGACAGGGTGATTCTGTGCGGCGGCACGGCCATGATGAAGGGCTTGTCCCGGGCACTTGAGGAGGAACTTGGCATTCCGGTGGAGGTTGCAGACCTTTCCAAGAGGTACGGATTGATGTCGAAATCGCTTTCTACGGGCTACTATTCGGAGGTGGCCCCGGTTTTGCCTGTTGGAATCGGCCTTGCGGTGCGCGACATGGTTAAAACCAACGGGGTGTCTCGGGGGAGGAGGCAGAGGTGATTCCCAAGCTTGATCTTCTGCCGGAGTGGTACCGCGAAGGGAAGCGCGTACGCAACACCTGGATCTTGGTGGCGCTGGCCTGGGTTATTGTGATCGGCGGAATGATATACTACAGCCGCCAGCTTCAGGCGAAGGTTGCCGCGCTGGACGAGGAGATTGCGGCGATTAGACCCGATGCTGAGCTTAAGGATAAGCTGGAGTCCGAAGCCGCCAGCATTAGATCCAGCATAACTACAGTGACGAATAAGGTTACTTTTATAAAAGCCATACACGAGTACAACCGCAAGTTTCCCGATCTTTTCGAAAACACGAACAAGTACACCTACTATAGGGTTGGTTATCGAAGTTTACAGCCTGCTGTAACTGTGTTGAATATGTCGGCTTACTGCCGGAGTGTAAGCGATATTGGTCGGTTCCTGCTTAATATGCAGCGCGCGAAGGGTTTGTTTACCGCGATAAGCATAACTGGTGGAATTCCTGGGGGCAGTGCCGGCGGAGAAGCGGCTCAGGGAACCGAGGGTATGGTTGCATCCGCAACCCCGGTTTTCAATCCTTACACCGCTTATACAAGCAGTCCGGCAAGCTCTCCGGCGGCCGCTCCGTACGGGCCTCCCTCTCCGATGAGCAACCCTTACACATCTTATGCAGGCTTTAGCAGTGGTTCAAGTGAAAGCGGCAGTACTGTACCCGGCTTGTTGGAGTTCCAAGCGGTTGCGCAGTTGGCCGAGAAGTGGATATTTACGGTGCCGACCTACGCCGGCGCAACCACAACAACAACCGAGGGCGCCGGATACGGGGCGCCGTACGCTCCGTATCCATACGGCCCCCCTGGTGGACCTGGGATGAACGGTGTGGGCCCGAACGCCGCGGCACCTGCGAATGCAACACCTGCAAATGCCAGTGCTTCCACTGAGAGCACCGGCGGGGAGGAGATAGGCGGCGGGCTTGGGCGCAGACGTCTTGGCGGAGGAGAGTGAGAAGTGAAACAGAGCAAGCTAAAACAGGTTCATGTGGTGGCCATAGGGGCTTCGGTTGCAGTGGTGCTGGTGGCCACGCTCTACTTCGCTCTGATTAGTCCGGCCCGCGCCACAATAACAGAGCGTGAGGGAGAGAAAGCCACGTTAGAGGAGAAGAAGGCTGCACTGCCGAAAGCAAAATCCGAAAAGGCCAAGGCTCAGGCGGAAAAGGCGAAAGCGCTTGCGGATTTGGCCAAGTACGAGAATCAGTACATGCGCGTTGGACCGGAAAAGGCCTTTATATCTATGGCAGACCGCACGAAGGCGATGATCCTTCTGTGGAAAGAGCAGTCCAGTACTCTGGCGCCTCTGCTGGCAAGATCCATAAAGAGCTCGGGAGTGCGGTTGTTGACTCCCATTCAGATTCCGCCTGCTCCTACAGATCCCAACGTCATCGATCCGAATTTGATCCAGATACCCGGGATTCAGATACAGGTGAGCGGAAGCTTCCCGCAGATAATGCGGTTCCTGCGTAGTGTTGAAAAATGGCCTCGCCTTGTTATGGTGAATAACGTCACGCTGTCCGGCGAAAGTCCACGGTTGATTGCGCAGATGGACCTAACTGTGCACTATCTGCCGAGAGACAGCGAAAAAGCACAGCCCGTGCCTACAGCCACAGGTGCTGGCGGTGAAGCAGGTACAACGGGCGTTTACGGAGTTCCAGGGGCGCCGCCGGGCTACGGCGGATATCCTGCTCCCGGTGCCCCACCTGCCAATGCAACAGGCGGCAACGCAGTTGGCAATGCGGCGGGAGGAAGCTAACGGAGGTTCAGCCATGGACGAAAAAAAGAAAAAAATGATCCAAACAGCTGTTGCCGCTGGAGTAGCTTTGCTGCTGGCCTTCGTGAGTTTGTGGTTCTCGATAATCGGTCCTGCGCTTAAGGAGCGTGCCGAACAAGCCGAGGGGGAATCCACTTCTGAAGAGACCGCCGCAGTGACCACGAATGCGACGACGTCGCCTGTTAATACCACCGTTCCTGGGTACGGGGGTTATCCTACGCCCGGTTACCTTGGTCCCCCCGGAGCAGATGCTGGAACCACTGGCGCCACAGGAATTCCGGGAGCTACCAGAACCACCGGAACTGCAGAAGCGAAGTCCGAGAAAAACCTGCCCCCTTTGGAAAAGAGCAGAAAGGACCCATTTGCGCCTTTGATACCACCGCCACCTTCACCTCCTGAATGGCGTGTGCTTTCTGCTTCCCTTCCGCCCATAACCATTGCGCGGCCGGGAGAGAGAGTAACCCGAGAGGAAACGACGGAACAGCCCTTGCCTGAAATGGGAGCCGAAATCCCAAGACGCGTGGTTGGCGTTGTTACCGGCAAACGCGCTTACGCAATCCTAGAGCAGGAAGGTCAAACCACCATAGTGCGCCCCGGCGATGTTCTGCCAGACCTTGCCCGGGTTGAGAGGATCGAGCCGAATCGGGTTTTGCTTCGCAAGAACGGAAGGCCGATATGGGTGCCTCTGCAGGCGTCCAGCGAGATGGCAACGACCGGCGGTTACACCCCAACAACAGGAGGATATCCTTACGGTCCCGGTGCAAGGCCGTATGGGGCGCCGCCAATTCCACCGGGTTATCCTAGGCCTGGGTCTGGAAGTTAGTTTTCTGTGTCTGATCTTGCGTCCCCATTTGGGATGTTAGTAACGAAATGAGAGGATGTTAGGAGGAGATCGCATGAAAGATCTCAAAAATGCACTAATTGCGCTTGCTGTGGCCTGCCTAGCGTTTGGTATTATTGCGGGCGCGTTTGCCCAAAGCAACGACAACGCTACGGCATCTGCAAGAAAGGACGATCGCGTCACTATTGACGTGAAAGATGCAAACATTCGGGATGTTCTCAGCCTTCTTCAGAAGGGCCGCGAGAAGAGCTTCAACTTCGTGATCGATCCACAGGTACTTGCGTCGGCACCCCCCATCAACGCATCCCTGTCTGATGTGCCGTTTGAAACGGCTCTTAGGACTATTTTGAACGGACATGGTCTGAAATACACTAAGAGCCAGGATACGTACACAATTTCATTGAGGACTCCGCAAACCGAGCTGGGCACAACAGCTCCCACACAGCCGACAACAGAGACCACCACTACAGAGACCACCACCCGCGCCAGCGTTACCGTTGCCAAGATCCCGCTGATGAGGGCAGATCCGGCGGAGGTGGCCCAAATTTTGGGCGGAACCGTAATTAGCGGGGGCCTAATAGGAAGCATCGGCGGCGGTTACGGCGGAGGCTTTGGCGGCTACGGCGGCTTCGGCGGCATTGGCAGTTACGGCGGTTTCGGCGGAGGCTTTGGCGGCTACGGCGGCTTCGGCGGCATTGGCAGTTACGGCGGCTTCGGTGGAGGCCTTGGTAGCTACGGCGGCTTCGGCGGCATTGGCAGTTACGGTGGTTTCGGCGGAGGCCTTGGTAGCTACGGTGGTATTGGTAGCTACGGCGGCTTCGGCGGCGGTTACGGAGGTATAGGTTCTTACGGCGGATACGGCGGCTACGGTATCCGTTAGGATTTTCGGAGCTTTTTGAGAGAGGACAGCCGCATATGCAGGTGTGCAAACGTGTCTGCTGTGCGGCTTGCTTAAAATTGAACCGCAAGGAGGAATGAACACCTTGGCATACCTGCGGCGACCCCGGTTGATCGGGTGCCTGTTGATTTTGGCGGCACTGACAGCTTTTTGTGCAGGCTCTGCAGTTTGGGCCGATGGGGTGACACTGAAGCTGTCGGATGTGCCTCTTACCACTGCCTTGATGGCTCTTACTCAGTCTCAGCAGGCGGAATTCGTTGTGCATAATAGCAGTGCTCTTCAAGGCAAACTTGTTACAGTCGATCTGAGGGACAAAACGGTTGACCAGGCCCTTGATTTGCTTCTGTCGAGCCAGGGCATTCCTTGGTACAAGGACGAGCGCGGTGTTTACCATATAAACGCAAAAAAGCCCGAGCCGCCTCCAGTGCAGGTGCAGTTCCAAGAGGTGCAGCAGCCGGCTCCTTCTCCGCGTCCGAGATACGTGATAACCGAGAAGATAGAGCTTCAGAGCATCTCACCAGATGAGGCGATGCGCGCTCTTGGTTTGCCTGTGGGTCCTGATAGCCGTTGGGTTCGCGGAACCTCGCCCCCACCAACACTGCCTTCAACCCTGAATTTCCAGCCGAGCGGGTTCTTGCGGCCGGCCAGCCCCATGGGAAGCGGCGCCGCCGATACTACTGTTGGCCCGATCAGGGTTGAAACCCAAGCCGGACAGCTTGTTACCCAGCCTTTGATGGCGGAGACAGCTGGAGGGGATGGCCCTGCCGGTCCGAGCGATTCCGCTGAGGGATACAACCGGGCGGCGGGCGAGCGTGATGCGTTTGGTCAAGTCGGGGGCGGCGCAAGGCGTCCTGGCTTTCAGCCAAGGCCTCCGGTTCCATCTACCGGCACAACGGGAACAACCACGGCGCCGGGAGCACCAGG
>JBMFPP010000073.1:0-8947 GCA_049969055.1 Armatimonadota bacterium
CGCCGCCCCGAGGTACTGGCGCTGGAAGCGGCTGTCGCCGCGGCCGAGGCGGCTGTTGATTTTGCAAAGCGGAGCAACAAGCCGTTGCTGAGTGCTATGGCTGACCTGCAGAACATTGCTGCCGGCTCGCACTTCCCCAGGAGGAACAACACCGCCTCTTTGATGCTACAATTTACAATGACGCTGTCGGACGGCGGCATAACCAAAGCCAAAGTTGAGGAAGCCGAAGCACAGCTTGCTCAACTTCGCGAGCGTTTGGAAGCCGAGCGCCAGCGAGTTGCTATGGAAGTCCGCCAGGCACAACTGCAGTTGGAATCTGCCGAAGCCAGGGTTGCGGCTACGGTTACCCAGGTTGAATCTGCAGAGGAGAGCCTTCGTGTGCTGGAGGTTGGCTACCGCGAAGGGGTGAACACCCTTACAGACGTTCTCGCGGCTCAGGCCGCTTTGGAGGCCGCCAGATATGCGCGTGTGGCGGCACTGTACGACGTGCAAATAGCCCGAGTGCGCCTGCTGAAGGCGCTGGGCAAGATAGCGGAACCTTTTCGGGATAGTGAAATATCGGGAGGTAGCAATGGGATCTTTGGGAATAACAACGGTTTTGGAAACCAGCTTTCAAGAGGCCCTCGATAAAACACGTGAGGTCCTAAAGGCGCACGGCTTTGGGATTCTCACCGAGATCGATGTGGCTTCCACGTTAAAGCAAAAGCTCGGGGTTGAGCGGCGCCCGTACCAAATACTAGGGGTCTGCATGCCGTCCACTGCGCACCGCGTTTTGGAAGCGGAGGCCCGCAGCCGGGCTTTTCATGCCTTGCAACGTGATCGTTTACGAAGCCGATGAGGGTGTCGTTGTATCGGCAGTAAATCCGGAGGTCGCAGTGGAAGTTTTCAACAACCCCGCTTTATCTGAGCCGGCGCGAGAGGTGGCTGAAAAGTTAGAGTCTGCGATAAGCGAGCTTGGAGGTAAGCGCGGGTGACCGAGTCTGTAAGTCGCGAAACCAAGTCTGTAGCGGTGATTGGAGCGTCTAACAACCGCTCCAAATACGGAAACAAGGCGGTGAGAGCTTACGCACGCATGGGTTACAAAGTGTATCCCATCAACCCGAATGAACACGAAGTCGAGGGACTGCCGGCGTATCGATCCGTTTTAGATGTTCCGGAGCCGATAGACCGCGCCACATTCTATGTGCCACCCCAAATCGGCATTCAGGTTATAGAAGACGTGGCGCGCAAGAAGATACCGGAGGTTTTCTTCAACCCCGGCTCAGAAAGCGAGGAACTCATCGCTAAGGCTCGTCAGCTAGGTATTGAACCGATTGTTGCCTGCAGTATAATGGCATTGGGCATGTCTCCCGATGATTTATAGGGTCAAGACAGCGCAGTCGCCAACGCGGGAGGCCAGACCCAACAAGCTGGATGCGGCGCTGAAGCGGCGCCTTACAGTTCTTCTCACCGAGGATGTAAAGATGAGCACAGAATACAAGCCCGGAACAAGGGTCAAAATAGTTGATAGGAATCCCACACCGGCGGATGCCAAGTCGCGCCTTTATTTCAGCCACTTCCGCAATCTAACCGGAACGGTACAGCGCGTTTTCGCAGATGGACGGGAGATTCAGGTGATTATTGACCCGGAGAGCCTGCCCGAAGAGATCCTACAGCGCCACAGAGCCGCTGAAGAAGCTATGCGAAAGCGCGTAGAAGAAGCGGTTTCCGAAGAGGCGCGGGAGCGGATGGGCGAATCCGCCGCAAGAGTGAACCTGCGCTACTCTGTACTTGTATCGCCTGAGGATTTACAGCTGCTGGAGTCCCCTCCGTCGGGCGGCAAAAGAAGATCCGCCTCTGCGAAGACGGCGCCGGAAGGAACCGAGAAACCCGAGGTCGACAGGGCGCACGCTTCGCATCACGCACCCGCCAACCAGCAAAAGTCGGCCAAGCGAATAACGGAGAGGGAGCTGGATCTCAAAGAGCAGGAGCTTCTTCAGCGAAAGTCGGAATCCAAGAAACCCAAATAGCCGGCCCGGGCCTTGTCGGCATCACTTGGGAACTGTGTTTTGCTCTTCAATCAACTTGGGTGGTACGACGCTCTACAGAGGAGGCAATCATCAGTCTTACCAGGGCAACTACAAGCAGCCCTGCAACGGCCCCCACCATGTCGATGCCCACATCCGTCCTGCTTGGGGTGCGTGTTCCCACAAAGGATTGGTGCACTTCATCGAGTACGGCGTATAGGAAGCAAGCCGCGAATGACGAAGCATAAGCCGGGGACGCCCTGCGCCACGTTACTATTACCGCCCTCCAAATCAGGACGGACAAAAGGGCGTATTCGGTAAAATGGGCGGCCTTGCGCACGAAGTGGTGAAGCACTGCAAACAAATGTGGGTGTTGCGACGGCCACCCGGGAGATATTTTATTGAGCAGTAAAGCCAGCCACGTACGGGTGTTGGTATCTGAAAACGCTTCGGTTGAAAAAGCAGACACAACTGCCAGCCACACCAGTACTGGCAGCCATCCCGACACAAAGCGCCGCGTCAGGGAGGGGTTTCTATTTGCATGAGTCTCAGGCATCTCAAATTTTTAATTCGCTGGGTGTTCTTCTACAATGCCGAGCTGGTGTGGCTGAGCTGGATGCTGCCGCGCCGACCGAGCCCTGAAGCCGCATTGGATCCGGAGGCCGACCGCCGCCGCCGTGCCGCTCATGAAGGCCTCGCGGAAGCAACCGGTGGATGCTCCGCTGTCTGCGCCAAGTGTGGTCGATGCTGTATGGAACCGGTAAGCCGGTTCACTCAGTTCGATCGATTGGTTCGAATGCGCACACACTCTCCCGCTCCAGAATGCGGCTGGCGCATTTACTCATTGATCTGGATGTTGTATAACGCACTGCGCCACTGCTTCCAAAAGCTTCTATCGCCTTACCGCCTTCCCAAACCCTGCCGCTACCTCACCGACTCTGGTTGTTCTCTTCCCAGGGCAGAACGCCCGATGATATGCGTTTCTTGGTTCTGCATAACAGCGGCGCTGGGTATCGAAAAGGATATGCTTGCCGAAACTGAAAAGCATCTGAGAACCATAGAAAAACTACACAGGGATGTCGTCTGCTCATCTCGACCGCTTTTCCGGCGCAGAAAGCGCCTGATTCGAGAAGAACATTAAAGTATGTAGCGGCTTAAGTCTTGATCCTTAACAACCGATTCAAGTTTACTGCGCACGAAAGCCCCATCTATAACCACTTTCGTGCCCTGCATATCCGGTGCATGAAAACTCAGGTCCTCGAGAAGCTTCTCCATAACTGTATGAAGCCGCCGCGCCCCAATATTTTCGGATTGGCGGTTTACTTCCGCGGCGATTCGTGCAATTTCGGCTATGGCATCCTCTGTCCACTCCACCTCCACGCCTTCGGTTGCCAGTAAGGCTGTGTACTGCTTCACCAAAGCGTTTTTGGGTTCGGTCAGGATGTGTTTGAAGTCTTCCTCTGTTAGACTCTCTAGCTCCACCCTGATCGGCAGTCTGCCTTGGAGCTCAGGAATCAGGTCGGAGGGCTTGCTCACATGGAAGGCGCCGGCCGCGATGAAGAGGATATGGTCGGTCCGCACGGGGCCGTAGCGAGTCATCACCGTACAGCCCTCAATTATAGGAAGGATATCCCTCTGCACTCCCTCTCGTGACACATCCGGGCCGTGGCCAGATTCACGCCCGGCTATTTTATCCAATTCGTCCAGGAAAATTATCCCTGTTTCCTCCGTTCTTCTTATCGCTTCCTGCACAACCTCATCCATGTCGATGAGCTTTCTGGCTTCTTCCTGAAGAAGCACGCGCTTGGCTTCAGCAATGGTCATGTTTCGGGTCTTTTTTCTGCGCGGCATCATACTGCCGAACAAGTCCTGGACGTTCATCACTATCTCTTCCATACCGCCGGCTGAAAACACCGACGACGTGGGTATCTGGTTAGTCTCAACCTCCACGGAAATCACGCGGTTGTCCAGCTCTCCCGACAGTATTCTGCGGCGCAGGTCGGCTCGAATCCGCTCGGCTTCGGCCGCGCGGCGTCGGAATTCTTCGCTGTCGTCGCGCGTTTGCGGTGGTGTTTGAAAGTGCCTTCCGAAGATGTGTGCAACCAGCTCGGATGCTGTTTCCAGCGGCCCTGTTCCCTGGGGTTCCTTAGACGGCATAGGATGAAGAATGTCCAAAATCCTCTCAACCACTGCTTGCTCGGCCTTTTCCTGAACCTGCTGGGTTTTCTCGTTTTCAACCATACGCACGGCAACCTGCACAAGATCCCGGATCATGGAATCTACGTCGCGGCCTACGTAGCCAACCTCGGTGAATTTGCTTGCCTCCACCTTGATAAAAGGCGCGTTGGCAAGCCGAGCAAGCCGCCGAGCTATCTCAGTTTTACCAACCCCAGTTGGACCTATCATGAGAATGTTTTTGGGGATTACCTCATCGCGGATTTCCGGGGGAAGTTTTTTACGTCTAGCCCGGTTCCTTAGAGCTATGGCAACGGCCTTCTTCGCCGCCGCCTGCCCAACAATGTACTTATCAAGCTCTTCAACTATCTGTTTGGGTGTAAGTTCGTCTTCCATGGCTTCACCAGAGATTTTTCAACCATTATAGTCGATTGAAAACGGCTAAACCACCTCAACAGTGATGTAGTCGTTGGTATAGATGCATATGCTTGCGGTTATAAGTAAGGCCTCCCGAGCTATCTGCTCTGCACTTAGGTTGGAGTGGCGAATAAGCGCTCGGGCCGCGGCCATCGCGTAGCCGGCGCCCGATCCAACCGCGGCGACGCCGTCGTCGGGCTCTATTACATCGCCAGCCCCGGAGAGCACCAGAAGATTTTCCCGATCGGCCACGATCATAAATGCGTCCAAGCGGCGAAGCACACGATCCGTGCGCCAATCTTTCGCAAATTGTACTGCGGCCGCTTTAAGATTGCCCCTTCCCTCTTGGAGCTTACTTTCAAATCTGTCGAAAAGAGCGAACGCATCTGCCGCCGATCCGGCGAAGCCTGCAATCACCTGTCCGTTGTACATTCGGCGCACCTTCACGGCGCCGTGCTTCAAAACAGCATCTTGAAGGGTTACCTGGCCGTCGCCGGCCATTGCTGTCTGACCGTTGCGTCGCACCGCAACTATCGTGGTGCTTTGCGCCTGTTTGCTACGCTCTCGGAAATGCACGGTTGTAAACCTCCCTAAGATGCGCGCGGCTTACCTGGGTGTAAACTTCTGTGGTACGTATGCTGGCGTGACCAAGCAGCTCCTGCACAGTGCGAAGGTCTGCACCCCCCTCCAAAAGGTGGGTTGCGAATGAATGCCTTATAGCGTGCGGGCCGATCCCCAACGCGATGCCCGCCTTAATAATGTGCTTGTTCAATATTCGCCGCAGGCTTCTGTCCGAGAGGCGGGTGCCGAACCTGTTGAGGAACAGGGCATTTTGGTCTCGGAGGCGCAAAGCCGGCCTTCCCAGCCGAACGTACTCAGAAACCGCCTCCACCGCCGGAACACCAAGCAGTACCAAACGCTCTTTGCCGCCCTTGCCGACAACCCTCGCCTCTCCGCGCCCCATATCCACCGAGTCAATGTTCAGAGACACTAGTTCGGAAGCCCGGAGTCCTCCGGCGTACAAAACTTCCAAGATAGCTCTGTCCCGCAACCCAAGCGGAGATCGGTCGGGTGCCGCCAAAAGCGCCTGAATCTGTTCTTGGGGAACCGGTCTTGGCAAACTCTTGGGAAGTTTGGGCGTGGACACCGCAACGGTTGGATCCGACAGCTTTGAATGATTGCGCCGCAGGTATTTGTAAAACGCGCGGATGGCCGCCATCCGCCGAGCTGCTGTTCTGCGGGACAGACCCCTCTGTGCCATGGCGGCTAGATAGGCGCGGATCGCCCTGGCGCTTACATTTTCCGGCAGGTCATCCAGCTCCTTTAGCTTCAAAAATTCGGCCCACTGCCGCAAATCGGCCGCATACGCACGCACAGTGTGCCTGCTGAGGCGCCTTTCCAATTCCAGGTGTCTAAGGAATGCTTCTATCAAGTGCTCCATATTTTCCCTCTTCTCTGACAAGCCGGCCGCGCTTACAATTGCCACTTTCCAATTCGCCCGCTCTCCGAAAAGGCCTCCACACGGATGGGCTCAGACTCTCATGAAGAAGAGCGCCTCTGCCTAATCCAATAACGCCGCAACAGCTTCTATCGCCGAGAGGGCCCGCTGGACCATAGCCAGATGTCGCTCTTGCTTCCGGCGGATTTGTGCAATGGTTGGAAGCAGACCGAAATTAGAATTCATAGGTTGGAAGCGGCCGTCTGGATACACGGTTGGATGTGCCTTTCCAGAGACATACTGAAGAAGAGCGCCGATCATCGTCTCCGGAGGGAAGTGAACGGGCTGTTGTCCCTTGATGAACCTAACTGCGTTTATGCCTGCCACTATCCCCATAGCAGCCGACTCCGAATAGCCCTCCACTCCGACTATCTGCCCGGCCAAGAACACCGCCTTTCCCCGAAACGAATTTGGAAGCAGCTCCGGCCGAACCCGAAGATCATCCCCCAAGATTTTCGGGGAGTCAAGATATGTGTTTCGGTGCATCTGTCCGTACCTGACAAACTCCGCGCGCTCCAAGCCGGGGATCATTCGGAACACGCGTTTCTGCTCGGGATACTTCAATCTTGTTTGGAATCCGACCAAACCGTAAACGGTTGCCTCGGCGTTCTCCTGGCGAAGCTGAACAACCGCAAAGGGTCTGCGCCCGGTGCGGGGATCGACGAGGCCGACGGGTTTCATCGGGCCGTACGCCATACTCATCTCGCTTCGGGCCGCGAGCTCTTCTATGGGCAAACAACCTTCAAAAAGATGCATCGGTTCGAAATCTTTCGGCTGCACACGCTCGGCCCGTAGAAGCGCCTCCCGGAAAGCTTTGTACTCGCTTTCGGTAAGCGGACAGTTCAGATATGCCGCTTCACCCCTGCCGTACCGCGAAGCGGCGAACACCTTCGAGCGATCTATGGTATCGGCGTCCACACTCGGTGCAATTGCGTCGTAGAAAAACAGATGCTCTGTCCCGGTTAGCTCTGCAAGCCGCAACGAAAGAGCTTCCGAAGTAAGCGGTCCTGTTGCAATGATGCATGCGGAGGCGTTAGGTATGTCTGTTACCTCGCGGCGTTCAACCCGTATGAGGGGATGCTCTTGAATTCGGCGCGTTACCAGCTCGGCAAAACGCACTGAATCCACGGCCAGTGCCTCGCCTGCCGGAACTGCGGAAGCCTCAGCGCACGCAATGATCAGAGAGCCGAGCCTGCGCATCTCCTCTTTGAGCAAGCCGTGGGCGTTTGCAATGGATTTGGACTTGAAGGAGTTACTACACACCAGCTCGGCAAGCAGTTCTGTGCGGTGTGCGGGCGTGAAACGAATAGGCCGCATTTCGTACAAAGTTACAGGTATCCCGCGGTTTGCGGCGGCCCATGCGGCTTCGCATCCTGCGAGGCCGCCGCCAACCACCACTATGCTTTCCATAGGTTTCCAACTACAAGGAACTTTGACAAATCAACAAGGATTAATCGAACGTCGAAGTGCCTTTCACGCCGCTTGCTCTCTTCCACGCTTCGAAGCGGTTCCAGCGCCAACCGCCTCGTCATCTGGTTCCGGAAGCCCCTCCTGCTCTGGTGGGCGGGAAGCCAGCGTTGGGCAGTCCTTGTTGGTGCATTCCAGGCCGATCGGGCGACCGCGCCACAGCCTCTGACCTATTGGATACCCACACACCTCGCATTTCTGCTCGGTCGGTCTATGCCATGTAACATAATCACAGTTTGGGTACTCGGAACATCCATAGAATACGCGCCCTTTTCGAGAGCGCTTCTGGGTTATCTCTCCGGAACAGCCGGGGCGCGGACACGGCATATTCAGCCGCTGTTCCGGCAAAGGCAGAACCCCTCGGCACTCTGGGAACCCGGAGCAACCCAGAAACTGTCCATATCGGCCCTGCCGTACCACCATCGGCTTGCCACACTTCGGGCACTTCTCATCAGTAACCACCGGCTCGATTGTCACCTTCTCGGCTTGCTCCACCGCTTGGTTAAGCTTCTCGCTGAAGGGACCGTAAAACTCCGACAGCACTGCAACCCAATCGTGCTTTCCTTCTTCAATGGCATCCAGCTTTGCCTCGACATTGGCTGTGAACTCAACGTCCATCACGTCCGGAAAATGCTTCACCAATAAGTCGGTAACAATAAAGCCGAGATCTGTAGGTTTGAATTTCTTATCCTCAAGCACAACATAGCCTCTTTCTTGGATGGTGGAGAGTATAGTTGCGTAAGTGCTGGGCCTTCCAATTCCCTTCTCTTCCAAAGCTTTCACAAGCGTGGCCTCTGTATAGCGAGGCGGGGGTTCGGTAAATCTCTGCTTCGCCTGTAAGTCCAGCAGATCCAGTGGTTCATTCTCAGCAAGCTCCGGGAGAGGTTGCCGCTCGTCCTCTTCTTCCGGCTGCTCGTCTCGCCCCTCTTGGTAAACCCTCATAAATCCCGGGAAGCGAACCACAGAGCCGGTGGCTCTGAAGAGATAAGGCCCGGCTTTGATGTCGGCCGTTGTAACGTCCAGAACGGCTTGGGCCATTTGGCTGGCTACAAAGCGCTGCCATATGAGGGTGTACAGCTTGGCTTGGTCCGGCGTCAGATGCTTCTTCATCTCATCCGGAGTCCGTTCAACCGAGGTGGGACGGATCGCCTCGTGAGCATCCTGAGCGCCTTTGGCAGACTTGAACACCCTTGGTTGCTCCGGCAGGTACTCCCGGCCGTAGGCAGACTCGATGTATCCGCGGACCTGGGCCAGCGCTTCTTCCGATATCCTTGTTGAATCCGTGCGCATATACGTAATGAGGCCTATATGGCCCTCGCCTTTGACTTCCAAACCCTCGTATAACTGCTGGGCAATCAGCATGGTGCGTTTTGCCGAGAAGCCC
>JBMFPP010000074.1:0-2380 GCA_049969055.1 Armatimonadota bacterium
GATGAAGCCGCGCGCCGTCGGTTTGTGGACTACATACACGGTCAGGTTCGAGAGCTGTGCACCAACTACGGCAAGATCGACATCATGTGGTACGATGTGAATTGGCCGCTTAGTGTGGAGGAGTGGGAAGCGGCCAAAATGAACGCCATGGTGCGCCAGCTACAGCCAGACATCATTATCAACAACCGGTCAGGGCTTCCGGAGGATTTCGGTACGCCGGAACAGCACATCACGCCGGAGCGCGGCGGACGCATGTGGGAGGCGTGCATGACGTTCAACGAGTCTTGGGGTTATACGCCCATCGATACGCGGTGGAAAGATGCTTGGACAGTGGTTTCCATGCTGCGCCAGGTGGCGGCCGGCGGAGGGAATCTGCTGTTGAACATCGGGCCTGCGCCTGACGGCAGTGTGCCGGAGCCCTGCGAAAAGGTGCTTTTGGAGGTTGGTGAGTGGCTGAAGCAGTACGGTCCATCGATTTACGAAGCTACAGACCCAATGCAGCAGGAGTGGCAGATTACGGGGGCTTTCACCAGAAAGGGCGATACCTTGTACTTCCACTGCAACCGCTGGCCGGGCAGTGAGCTAGCGATAGGTGGATTGGTGTGCAAGATATTGGAAGTTCGGCTGATGGGCGGCCCCAAGGTGGAGTTCACGCAGGTGCGCGATCGCTTGGTGATCCGCGGTCTGCCTGAGAAAGCTCCGAATCCGATCAGCACCGTGCTCGAGCTCAAGTTTGAGGGCGAGCCACGCCAGGTGCTGGGAGCCGGATGCGTGCTTTTGGATGAGGATCCCTGGGCTGAATAAAACGTTCGGGGCAGGCTTCGGCCTGCCCCTCTATTAGACGTTCGGCCTCAAAGGCGGGTGAGGATTGAAGCCAGCTTTTATATCAACTGCATGGGCATAAGCACGTAGGTTAGGTCATCCCCGTCAACAGGACGCATGACGCCGGGAGCTAGGGAGCCGGTCATCTCTATGACGGTTCCTTCGGTGCCCACCACGTTTAGGAATTGGTCTAGGTATCTAACGTCGAACGCAATTTCTATATCTTCCCCTTCTTTTATGGCCTCGATCTCCTCTCGGCCGCTGCCGAAACTGCTGGATTCCGCAAGGAGCACTAGTTTGTCGCCCTCGGTTCTGAATACAACGCGGCGAGTATCTCCAGCCATTGCCATACACCGTCTGAGGGCAGATTGAAATTCCCTTGTTTGCAAGGTGAGCCTGCGGGTCCACTGCTGGGGAATTACCCTTTCGAAGTTGGGAAACTGACCTTCTATGAGGCGGGAAATAAGGCATATATCCGGCAGTCGGAATGCGATTTGGTTTTGGGTTATGCCGATTTGGACCATTGTGTCGGGAGACAGCGGGGATACAATTCTCTGGACTTCGCTCAATGCTCGAGAGGGTACAATGCAGGAGATCGGCTCTGCCGCAGCCTGTTCAAGATTTGCCCTGCGGACGGATAGGCGGTTGCCGTCTGTCCCCGCCATTTTGATTAGACTGCCCTCCACAACCAAGTTTGCACCCACAAGTTGGGGCCGGCTTGGATCGGTGCTGCAGGCGAAAATTGTCTGCCTTATGAGGTCGTTCAGCAGGGGCGCAGGGATGTGAATTGCCTGCTCGCTTGCCAGTTCTGGAAGGGGAGGGAACTCCTCCGGGGGCAGTCCGTAGAGTTTGTATTCACTAGTGGGAGTGCGCAGTTCCACGTGTCCATCAGGTAGGGACGCAAGCTGGATATCGCCGTCCGGCAAAGCGCCAACCAGTTCGGAGAGAATCCGGGCCAGCACCGTGCACTGACCCTCCTCGGAAACCTGAGCGGGTATGGTTGTCTCTATCTGCAGTTCGTAATCTGCACCGGCGATTCTCAGTGCTTGGGCCTCGGCGGTTATGAGAAAGTGAGTTTGTATAGGAAGCGCAGTGCGGCTTGGAACGGCACGGATGGCGGTGTTAGCCGCTTCTGCAAGAGCTTTTTTATCGCAAATAGCTTTCATTGAGAATTTCCCCTCCAGAAAAGCCGGTGTAAGTGCGGTTATTGATCGATTTTCACAGCCGAGATAGCGGCTCGGTAAACGTCTTTGAGCGGCACGCCGCGTTCTTCCGCCAGGCGTCGGCATTCAGCATACTCGGGGCTCACCGTGAGCACTTTACCGTTTCTCAATCCGACTTTCACCTTCACTGGGCCGTATGGGGTTTCCACCCAGCGGAACTCGCGCTGGAGGCAGAAGCGCTTCAATCTGCCGGCTCTGACCCCCAGTGTGCTGGTTTCTTCAAGTATAATATCGGCCAGAGTGCCCTCCATGGTCAGGTCGCAAACCACGGTCAGTAGTACTCCGGGGCGGTTTTTCTTCATCATAACCTGCGTGAGGAAAACATCAAGAGCGCC
>JBMFPP010000074.1:2390-8851 GCA_049969055.1 Armatimonadota bacterium
AAAGCCTGGCTGTGACGTACTCGTATATCTCCGGGTTCATATCGTCGATATTGGCCTCCAAGACTGCCACTTCTGCGGCTTCGCCGCTCACTGCATGCTGGTCGGGTTCGTCAGCGGACTGCCCAACAACTACCCTAAGCAAGTTTGGCCTGCGGCCGAACTCCTTCTTGCCAGCGCCGTAACCGACCAGCTCCGGAACCATTGCCGGCATTGGCCCGAATCCGCTGGCGACGGTAGCGACGATGGCGGCTCCTGTCGGGGTAACCAGTTCGCCTTCGACGTCTGAGGGCACCACAGGAATGCCTTTCAGAAGCTCCATAACCGCCGGCGCGGGAACCGGTAGGGTTCCGTGGGAGCACTGTACAAAGCCGCGGCTGACGGGCAGCGGGGATGAGAAAACTTTTTCAACGCCGAGCAGGTCCAAGCCGGCTACAGCGCCCACAACGTCCACTATGCAGTCAACGGCGCCTACTTCGTGGAAATGGATGCGGTCCGGTGTGGTGTTGTGCACTTTTGCTTCTGCTTCGGCAAGGCGGTGAAAGACGGCAATACTGCGCTGTTTGACGGCATCGGAAAGCCCACTGCTCTGGATAATATCTATGATGTCCGAAAGATGCCTTTCGGTATGCTGTTCGTGAACTGAAACGAAGGCATTGACAGCCGATATACCGGATTTTGTCACCCTTTCCAGAGATAACTTCCAATTGGGCAAGTTCAGTTTTGATAGAGCGCTCTCAAGGTTGGAGGCATTGACGCCGGCGTCCAGCAGTGCGCCCAGCATCATATCTCCGCTGATCCCGGAGAAGCAGTCTAGGTAAGCTATTCGCATACTGCAGCCCTTTGTTGGTTGATGAGGTGGGCATAATATCCCGCGCCGAATCCGTTGTCAATGTTAACCACGGCCACTCCAGCGGCGCAGGAGTTGAGCATCGTAAGCAGAGGGGCTAAGCCGCCGAAATGGGCGCCGTATCCCACGCTTGTTGGAACCGCCACAACGGGGGCCCGAACCAAGCCGCCGACAACGCTGGCCAAGGCTCCCTCCATCCCGGCGACCACCACCAGCGCGGTGGCGTTAAAAAGGATTTCGCGTTTGTCCAAAAGGCGGTGCAGGCCGGCCACGCCGACATCGTAAACGCGCTGAACGCGGCTTCCCATGGCTTCGGCGGTGACTGCGGCTTCTTCGGCAACCGGCAGGTCCGCTGTTCCGGCTGCCACCACAGCGATGTATCCTGCGTCATCCCTCTTGGGCTGGGGTCGCTCACCGATTTCGATAATTCTGGCATCTGCGTGGTAAACTGCTGGAAGAGAAGCTTTTTGAACCGCTTCGGCCATTTCAAGGGACGCTCTGGTCGCCAAGACGTGGTGTGAATTTTGGTATAAGCGGCCGGCGATCTCCACTACCTGCTGAATGGTTTTCCCTTGGCAGAAGATCACCTCTGGGAATCCGGTTCGCAGTGCGCGGTGGTGGTCCAGCTTTGCGAACCCCAAGTCTTCGTAGGGGAAAGAGCGGAGTTCCTCAAGTGCTTGTTCGGGGGTTATAGTGCCGCGCTGGACGTTTCGGAGGAGGTCAAGCAGTTTTTCTGGATTCATGGCTTAGGTTGGCGCAAAGGATGCCTTTGGTCTGTTGCAATTATACAGTAGCGGCAGGAGGGGTGTCAATCTTGCGCGCCGGTGCTGGACGGCGCCCTGAAAAGCCTTGAATCTGCGCTTATTGCACTTGTGCGTTGCTTGCTTCGCCTGTCACCGCCCGCCGCGGCCAAAGAGGCGGCGAACACTACCCAGTGCCGACTCTTCAATGCCAGATCCCTCATCGGCTGAGATCACCCCTCTTGCCTTCTCACCGGTACTCCGGACACTGAATCTGCTCCCAAAGCTTCAGCTCTTCTTCCGGGCGCAGTTCGCTAGAGGGATAATCAGAGAACTGGAACTGATGCTTGGGGTAAACGGTGTCTATGAACCTTGTGGCTTTCGCGTGCCAGTCAGCGTACAGGGAGTTAATCCTGCCCATGTGGGAATGGAACAAGCCCTGGTCCGGAGCTAAGAGAGGATGGCGCCAATCGCCTGGAAACTCACGGCAGTCAGCAAGGTTCTCGATCATCCAATAGTAGTAATGGCGTGTTTCCCCCACCAGGATCAGCCGGCTGGGTTCCCGAATTTCTGCCGGAGCGATTAGCTCTGGATAAGTCCGTCCCTGATACTGCAAATAAGGATCCAACACTTCTGTTAGGTGTCCGTTTATTGCATACGAGATAGGCATCCCACCGCTTAAGTCGCCCGCAGGAATGTAGTCCTGGGAAGCCCATTTCCACCAGACGTATGGATTTGTCGGGCAGATGAATACATCAATGCTTTTTAGGTATGGAAGCAGTGCATGCTTCCACGTCTTCGACGGCGTCCATCTCTTCCCTACATCGGCCACAAAGCACTTTTCTGTATACTCTTAGGAGTGGAAACTTATCATCCCAACTCTCTATGTACAGCGCAAACGCACTGCCCATCTGCTTCAGGTTGCTGAGGCAAACGCTTTGGTAAGCTCTCTGCCTTGCCTTTGCAAGCACAGGCAGTAAAATGCCAGCAAGCACTGACAGGATGGCTACAACCACCAACAGCTCCAGAAGCGTGAACGCTCGGAGCGCAAACCTCGGCACAGTTCTAGACCGCATTGTGTACGCACATCCTTTTCGGAACCCAGGGGGAGCAGGTGACGGGCCTCCGTCGCTGGGCGCGAAAGGGCGAATCCATCACCTGCCCCTTCACGTGCGCCGACAGCCTAAGGCTATCCAACAATGTGGAACGGCTCGAGCTCGTACCCAAGGAAGTTGTCGTACTGATCGTGCCAGCAACAATCCGTGGCGTAGAACCAGTATCTACGCATTCGGCAACACTCGTGCTTCTTACCGTCTATGTAGGCGATGAAGGACAGGGTCGCGTAGTCGTGGTAGTGGGTGGGCTCCGCGTTCAGCTTTCTCGTGAACACCTTCAGGCAGGTGAGCCAGTAAACGGGATCCCCCGGATACACCGCGTTGCCTGTAGCTCCGTTTCTCAACTACACTTCATCGCCCACGTGGCCCCCGGGAATGTAGACCAGGCAGAAGATCGCGCAGTCACCGTAATCCATATCCCAATGCTCGTGATATCCCGGCGGGCACGTGGAGGGATTCCACGAAAGCTAGGCACTGCCCTCCACAGGAGGGCAAGCACACCGACAAGCAGACACAGCAGGGTCCGCAGAACGCGGGGCCGCTCGAATACCGGTCGGATGGTCATCTTCGTTCGACCTCCAACTCGTACCAGGTTCTCCTGCTTCTGCAGGAACAGCCCCTCATGCCGTTCGCGAGGGATCGGCCGGCCCCGGCATGGAGGGCCGTTTCTGAGATTGTACCACCGCCGCCGCCACTGAAAAGTGCAAATGCTTTGGCGGTGCTTTTCTGAGGTTTGAAGCGGTTTTCCACAACTGTTTGCGCAGTTCCTTCTAGATTTCGAAGAGCTTGATCGAGTTGGAGTTTGGTTGACGCTCTCAGATGGGTGTGATATACTGCTTTAGGGGAGCGGCAAGCGGTCGGGGGCAGGGGATGTTCCCCGGCCTTTCTTTTTGCCAATCATTTTTTCGGTTTTTCAGTTGCTTCCATGTCCGATTCGAAAAGGCCTGGTGTCAGTTTAGAAGAGATACGGTCCCTCATTAAGCTGGTGGAGACTTACGGCCTGCTGGAGCTGTACGTTGAGAGTGACGGTGTTCGCCTGAGCCTGCGCACTGGTAGTTCGGCTGTTGAGGGGGCAAGTCATGCTCCGGAAGTTCCTGCGGCGGCTTACGTTCCGCCGCCGTTGGTGGATGCTCAAGCTGAACAAGCAGTCCCTGTCGAGGATGAAAGCCGGTATGCGGCTATAACCGCTCCCATGGCCGGCGTGTTTTACCGCACCCCGCGACCGGATGAGCCTCCTTTCGTAGAGGAGGGCGATACCGTTGAAGTTGGGCAGACCGTTGGCCTTATCGAAGCCATGAAGGTTTTCAGCCCGGTTTTGTCGGATGTGAGCGGTAGGGTGGTTTTGGTAAAAGCTAGGAACGGTTCCACGGTGCAGGAAGGTGAGGTTTTGATGCTTGTGGAACCGCTGGAAGGTGCATCGAGCACGTAGGGAGTTGGGAAGTGCGCGGACAAGTTGTTTATGTTGGTTTCATTGGAATGGGAAACGTGGGGACCGGTACTCTGAAGATTCTACAGGATAACCAGGGGGAGATACGCCAGAGGACCGGGGTGTCCATACAGGTCCGCCGCATAGCCGTGGCACACCCGAATAAGCCGCGCCCTGAATGGGTGGACCGAAGCCTGATAACTGGCAATGTGGACGAGGTTTTGGACGATCCGGAAATAGACATTGTGGTAGAGTGCATGGGAGGATTGGAGCCGGCTCGCACCTACATTCGCCGGGCTATGAAGGCTGGGAAGAGCATTGTAACGGCGAACAAGGAGCTTTTGGCTAAGGACGGACATTCGATTTTGGAAGAAGCCGCTTCTGCTGGGGTGGATTTTTTCTTCGAGGCGGCTGTGGCCGGCGGTATTCCCATAATAAGACCGTTGAAAACATCCCTCGCGGCAAACCGCATTCAGCAGGTTGTTGGCATCGTTAACGGCACCACAAATTACATACTTTCAAAGATGGCAGACGAGGGTCGGGAGTTCGCGGATGTGCTGGCCGAGGCACAGAGGCTCGGCTACGCCGAACCCGATCCCACTGACGATATTGAAGGCTTCGATGCGGCTTACAAGCTGGCGATCCTGGCCTCGATTTCATTTCAGAACAGCGTGCCCATTGCCAGCGTTTACCACGAGGGAATCACCAAGATCACCAAGCGCGATATAGATTACGCTAGAGAGCTTGGGTATGCTATCAAGCTGTTGGCAATAGGTAAGATGACGGACGGCGCAATTGAGGTGCGGGTGCATCCAACTTTGTTGCCGCTGTCTCATCCGCTGGCCTCTGTGAACGATGTGTTCAACGCCATTTTCGTGTGCGGGGACGCCGTTGGCGAAGTGATGTTCTACGGACGCGGCGCGGGGCCTTTGCCGACAGGGAGTGCGGTTGCGGGGGATATTATGGACGTAGCCCGCAACATCAAGGCCGGGGCCACAGGCCAGATAAAATGCACATGCGGGTTAGACAAGCCCATCCTCCCCATGGAGAAAGTTCGCACTCGGTACTACGTCCGCATGCTGGTTGCGGACCGTCCCGGAGTTTTGGCGGCTATCGCAGGTGTGTTGGGCGAGCACGATGTGAGCATAGCATCCATGGTCCAAAAGGAAGCGCACGCGGGAGACGCTGAAATCGTTTGGGTAACGCACGAGGCTGTGGAACAAAACATGCGGACGGCTTTGGATCTCATTTCCAAACTGCCGGTGGTGCGGCAGATATCCAGTGTGATCCGGGTGGAGTCTTTTTCGCACGAGGATTGAGCGTTCGGGGGCAGAGCCCCGTGGGTTGAAAAGCAAAGGTGCTGTTTAAGCAAAAGAAATGAGGTGCTGGAGGTGTCGGAGAGCACTGTGGGTTCAGCACGCCGCTGGCGCGGGGTGATTGAAGAGTACCGCGAATTTCTACCGGTGACAGAATCTACGCCGGTTGTGACGCTTTTGGAGGGTGGAACCCCGCTTATAGAAGCTCGGAGTGTGAGCAGGCGGGTAGGCCGCGATGTGCGCGTGTTTCTGAAGTACGAGGGTATGAACCCCACAGGGTCTTTCAAAGACCGTGGGATGACGGTGGCCATATCCAAAGCGCTGGAAAGCGGTGTAAAGGCGGTGATGTGCGCTTCCACCGGGAATACCTCGGCGTCGGCGGCGGCGTATTCGGCTCGGTGCGGATTAAGGTGCATAGTTTTGCTGGAGAAGTCGGCTGGGGCGATCGCTTTGGGGAAGCTTTCGCAGGCTCTGGTTCACGGGGCAAAGGTGATCGCAGTTGAAGGGGGTTTTGACAAGGCGCTCGAGATCGTGCGATCCATAACCGCGGAATATCCGATAGCTTTGGTCAATTCGCTCAACCCGCATAGGATACAGGGGCAGAAAACCGGCGCGTTTGAGATTTGTGACGTTCTTGGTCGCGCTCCGGATTTCCACGCCATGCCGGTTGGAAATGCTGGCAACATCACCGCGTACTGGGCCGGATACAAAGAGTACTATGAGGTCGGTCGTGTGCCGAACAGGCCCGTGATGCTTGGCTTTCAGGCGGAAGGCGCCGCCCCCATTGTTCGGGGGCATCCAGTGGAGCATCCCAAGACTGTGGCTACGGCTATAAAGATCGGCAACCCGGCTTCGTGGAAGGGAGCTGTTGCGGCGCGGGACGAAAGCGGTGGCTTGATCGACATCGTAACAGATGATGAGATACTGGATGCGTATAAACTGCTGGCCTGCGAGGAGGGCGTTTTCTGCGAGCCGGCTTCGGCGGCGTCGGTGGCCGGGATTTTGAAGCTGGGAGCT
>JBMFPP010000075.1:0-8827 GCA_049969055.1 Armatimonadota bacterium
GTATGGGGAAGCGGCAAAAACGGCGATCCGTAGCACGGGTCGAAGGTTGCTTCCGGCTCTTGACCCATGCCCACCTCTGTGCCGGCGATTTTGGACGTATAGCCCGACAGATAGTGGTACATAGTCTGCTCAGGTGTGAGGCGGGCTATGGGCGGAAGAACCCCGAAGGCATCCGCGGCCAGAAGCAGTATCACTTTGGGGTGGCCGGCACAGCCGCTAAGAACGGCATTTTCGATGAAGCGTATTGGGTAGGCCGCCCGCGTGTTTTCCGTGATGGAATCGTCATCGTAGAGAGGCTCGCGGGTTTCCTCATCCAACACCACGTTCTCCAGCACGCATCCGAAGCGGATGGCATGATATATCTGGGGCTCGTACTTCTCTGAAAGGCGGATACACTTTGCGTAGCACCCGCCTTCGAAGTTGAAAATGCCGTCGTCGCACCAACCGTGCTCATCATCACCGATCAACCGCCTCTGCGGGTCCGCAGAAAGGCTGGTCTTCCCCGTGCCGGAAAGGCCGAAGAAGATCGCAACATCGTCGTCCTTGCCAACGTTGGCCGAGCAGTGCATCGGAAGCACCTTCCGGAGAGGCAGCCAATAGTTCATCACAGAGAATACCGATTTCTTCATCTCTCCGGCGTAGTGGGTGCCGCCTATCAGAACGATCTTCTTCTCGAAGCTGATTATTATAAAGGCTTCCGAATTGGTGCCGTCTCTCTCCGGGTCGGCGTGAACGTCCGGTGCGCACAAAACCACAAACTCCGGCTTGTGAAACCTGAGGCGCTCTTTACTGGGATGCAGAAACAGCTGGTGAGCAAACAGATTCTGCCATGCATAGGTATTTACGATGCGAATAGGTAGGCGGTGTTCTTCGTGTGCGCCAACGTAACCGTCAAACACGAACACATCGCGCCCTTGGAAATGGCCTTGAACCCTGTGCAAAAGCCGGTCGAAATTCTCCTGAGAGATCGGCTTGTTGACATTGCCCCAGTGTATAAGGTCCCGCACAGAGGGCTCATCCACCACGTATTTATCAGCTGGAGAGCGCCCGGTTCTTTTGCCAGTTAGCACATTGAGGGCACCGTTGTGAGCGAGGCATCCCTCTCCGCGCTTAATTGCCATCTCGGTCAACGGTGCGGCGTGCAGATTCCAGTATTCGTTTCCGAGATTTACAAGACCATGATGCTCAAGTCCATACGTGCTTCTCACCATTCAGAAGATCCCCCATTAACCAGATTAATCCTCCTTCTACTGCGGACTAGGTGTTTCCACCCTTGGTTTGCTGGGAGGCAGTGTATTGTCAACAATGAAAGTCCAGGTCCACTCTATTTTGTTGCCTTTCCAATCGGCAACTTTAAGGGTAACCGTATGCCGACCGTCGGCGAGGGGTTTCACCGGTTCGGCGGCGGTGTTCCTGTTTCTGGGTCTTGCGGCGATTCTGTAGTAAACCAAACCGCGGTACTCATCGTACTTGTAATCCGGCATGGTTTCTCCATCGAGCTGAAAATCGAGAGAATCGGGATCTATGCCGGACCCCTCGTCAAGGATGTAAGCGGCAAACCAGATGGGAGGCGCTCCAGACATCTCCTGCCCGCGCGCAGGAAGCTCCCCGTACACAAGCGGTGGAGTATGGTCCTCTTCATCAGAGCGGAAGCAGTGGAGCGTGCCGTCGTCCGAAAGCGCGTATATAGCGCCGTTAACCACCACAGGTGATGCGATTACGTTAGCGTACTGTCCGGGTCCGGCGGTTGTAACCGTTGCGGTTGACGCCGCGCTGGGCGATATTGTTGTGGCCCGGATGCGATAGTTCCAAAGCAGTTTCCCCTCCTCGCTTCCGGGAGGTGCTTCGGTATCGAACACATATATGAAACCGCGGTTAGAGCCGACAACCACCGCATACGCCGGCTGAGGACCAGTTGGGGTTTGCCTGGTGACACCATCCAACCTAACCACAACCGGGGATGCATAGGACGATGCGGCCATCTTGGCCTTCCATTTTAGACGCCCTTCCGGAGTCAGCGCCACAGTATCATCGCTCTTGGTTCCGAAGAAAATGCCTTGCTCGGTAACCGCTGGTGTATTTGTGATGGCGCGGTCGGCCTGGTAGCGCCAGCGGACGCGACCTCTATTTGCGGTTAAGCACACTAGATTGGCGCCGTCCACCAGGTACACATTGCCGTTTGCCACCACAGGAGAGGCCGTTATGGCCGACACCGACATGCTGTAGCGCCATTTAACCGCCCTCATTTGGCTCTGCCTCGGCTGGAGAGCCAAAAGCTTTGCCAGGTCCACCGCGTAAGCAAACTGGTCCCGCGAAATAAAGAACAGCATTCCGTCCGCATACGCCGGCGAGCCAACAATGCTGTCGGATGCGCGGAAGATCGGCCCGGGCGGCCGAATTGATTGACCCGTGCGGGCGTCTATAGCATACAAGCCGCCGTCATCCGCCCCGAAATAAAGCACTCCATCGACCAAAATCGGAGACGAATTCACGGCTCCACCCAGCTGTGTATGCCAAGTAAGGGCGCCGGTTTCCGCGTTTATGCAGTAAAGATTGCCGTCGGTGGCCGCTACGTACACAAAGCCGTTGTAGTACACAGGAGTGGTGCGGATAGTTGCGGTTTTCCCCTGCAGGCCGATGGAGCCGGTCTGCGGATAGAACCACTTGGCTTCACCCGTATTGGTTGAAACGGCAACAAGCACATCCTTGGACCCGAAGTACATCATTGGGTTTGGCGTATCGGTGCCTACTATTATGGGTGAAGAGAGGTTGTAAGAAGTTGTAACGCCGGAGATCGGCCTGCCTGTTACATACCGCCAAGAAAGAGCCATCGGAAGCTTTATGCTTGCCGAAACCTCACCAGTGTGAGTCGGCGTACCCCGGAACATGATGGAGTCCTGCGCTGATGCGCTGAAGGCACTGGCAAGAAGCAATAATATAAGAATGCAAAACCCGAAAAGGCGCATGCAATGCCTCCTCTGTAAGAAGCTGCTGTATATCATCGCACTGATTTTACCAGGGTTATCATGGAAGCGCGCCGGCCCACAAGATACAACAGCATCGTTTCGAACGGTCGCGCTTGTTTGTTTAGTTCGCCTTAAACACCGAAAATCCTTCTCGCTTTGCGGTCTCGCAGGTTTCCGAATTAGTTCCAGAGTTTGCGGTCCATACTTCGATACTGAATAGCCTCGGCCACGTGCTGTGCCTCAAGCCTCTCCTTTCCATCCAGATCGGCTATGGTGCGCGCAACCTTCAAGATTCGGTCGTGAGCTCGTGCACTTAGCCCCAGCTGTGTAATGGCGGCTCTGAGCAAAGCCCTGGACTCCTCGTCCATCACACACATTTGACGGATCAATTTGGGCGGCATATGGGCGTTGCAGTATATACCCTTACCACGGAAGCGAAGGGTTTGTATCTCCCGCGCGCGTTTGACACGCTCTCGTATCGCCGCGGAAGGCTCAGAGTTTGGGCGGGACATAAGCTCATCCTGCTTCAGCCGCGGCACCTCCACGTGCATATCGATTCTATCCAACAGCGGTCCGGATATGCGCATCAAGTACCTCTGCACCTGCGATGGAGCGCATGTGCACTGACGAGAAGGATCGGTAAGAAAGCCGCACGGGCAAGGATTCATGGCCGCCACCAAGGTAAACCGCGCCGGATACGCCAAAGATCCGGATGCTCTGGATATAGTTACAACGCCGTCCTCCAACGGCTGACGCAGCACCTCAAGCACGTCCCTTTTGAACTCAGGGAGTTCATCGAGGAACAGAACGCCGTGGTGTGCAAGGCTAACCTCTCCTGGACGCGGCATCGAGCCCCCGCCGATGAGCCCGGCGTTGGAAACGGTGTGGTGCGGTGCGCGGAAGGGACGCACTGTCATTATCGAGGTCATCGGCGGCAGAAGGCCGCTGATGCTGTACAGTTTGGTAACCTCCAATGCTTCATCCAGCGTCATGGGCGGCATAATGGATGGAAGCCTGCGCGCCAGCATGGTTTTTCCGGAACCCGGAGGCCCTATCATAAGCAGGTTGTGACCGCCGGCCGCAGCGACTTCCAGTGCGCGCTTCGCATGCTCTTGGCCTTTTACATCCTCAAAATCTGCCTCGTAGGGGGGAGTTGCCAAAAGCTCTTCCACCGTCTCGCGCGGCATCGGCGCCCTGCCGTTTGAGGAAGAAAGCAGTTCCACCGCATCGCTTAAAGAGGCCACCGGATAGACTTCTATCCCTTCCACAACAGCGGCCTCTTTCGCATTCGAAGCCGGCACTGCAAACCGAAGCTTCCCCGCGGTGCGCGCTCCAAGAGCCATCGGAAGAATGCCGCTTACCGGGCGCACAGCTCCATCCAAAGCCAGCTCTCCAACCAACACCCATTCACCCAACTCCTCGCAGTTAAGCTGGCCGGTTGCCGCTAAAATCCCCAAAGCTATTGGCAAATCCAGACTGGGGCCTTCTTTGCGTATATCCGCGGGAGCGAGGTTAATGGTGACCCTGCTGTTCGATGGAAACCTGAAGCCGGAGTTCCGTATAGCCGCCCTAACCCGCTCGCGTGATTCCTGAACGGCGGTATCCGGAAGCCCAACTATTGTAAAGTGGGGAAAACCTGCCGGCGAAATGTCGGCTTCAACAAGGACAATGTAGGCATCAATGCCGTGAATTGCACAGGAATTTACACTGGCAAGCAACAGCTTCTCCGATAGCGCGGTTTAGCAAGTCCAAGTATAGGCAAGAGCATACCAGCTGTCAAGCAGGAGTGCGGTGGGTTAGAGTTTAGAGTGAACGCCGACAAGCTCCCCTTAATTCCCCAGCCTCAACTTCCCCAAGACGAGCATAAAAAGAGGGTTAGAAGTGAGAAGAAACCCAACCACACCTAACCGCACACCCGCTCAACCGTGCTTACAATGTGCCTTGCGCTGATCCCGTATCTATCCAGAAGCTCCTCCGGGGTTCCAGAGCGCGGAAGGCCTGCAACCGCAAGCCGGTGGACGCATATTCCCAGCGGAGACAGCGCCGCCGCCACCGCCTCGCCGAGACCGCCCTCTGGATAGTGGTCTTCAACGGTAATCACGATGTTATTGGTGGCACGCGCCGCGGCCGTCAGTCCCTCTGTATCGATGGGTTTTACGGAGTAAGCATCGATAACCCGTATGTTGATGCCCCGCTTTGCCAGCTCCTCATGCGCTTTAAGAGCTTCAAAAACCGTAACGCCGGCCGCCACAACCGTTGCGCAGTCGCTGTTTGAACTGCGCAGGACTTTGGAGCCGCCTATGGGAAACTGCTCTTTGGAGTCGTAGATCACGGGGGTTTTGGGCCGAGATGTTCGCAGGTATGCAATGCCCTTATGGGCAACCATCTCCTCAGTCAGCCTTTCGGCAGAGACGGCGTCGCACGGATAGAGCACCACAGAGTCCGGAAGGGCGCGCATCATAGCAAGGTCTTCCAAACCCATCTGAGAAGGACCGTCCTCTCCGATGCTTACCCCCGCATGTGAACCGCACAGCTTCAGGTTTGACATCGATATTCCAGCCATGCGTATTTGGTCCGCCGCGCGCGTGAGGAAGCATGCAAAAGATGCGGCCACCGGTATCCACCCCCTGGCGGCAAGGCCAACGGCGACTCCGACCATGTTTTGCTCGGCTATGTAGCACTCTATAAAGCGGGAAGGATACGCCGCGGCGAACTTCTCTGTAAAGGTAGAGTTCTGCACATCGCCGTCCAAGACCACCAGCCTCGGCTCCGCGGCGCCCAATCGAACCAGCGCCGAGCCGAACGCCTCTCTGGTAGCCACCTGCTGTCCAATCTCGTAGGATATTGGGGGCAGCGGGGATTTCTCTTGTTTGCTTTCGGCAACATCCGGAGGAGGCGTTATGGTGATTCCTTCTGCAGATTTCGCATGCGGGCGCAGTTCTTCAAGAGCTTTTTCCATTTCGTCTTTCTTCAGCGGCCTGCCGTGCCAGCCCGGCTTATCCTCCAGAAAAGACACCCCTGCTCCTTTCAAGGTGCGGGCCAAGATGACGGTCGGTCGGCCCTTGGTTCGTTTGGCTTCTTCCAGTGCGCTGATGATTTCGGGGATGGAATGGCCGTCTATGGTTTGAACGGCCCATCCGAACGCCTCGAAGCGGCGCCTGTAGGTTTCTAAATCGTGGCCGAAAGCGGTTGCGGCGCTCTGACCCAGGCGGTTCACATCCACAATAGCCACCAATGTGTCCAGATGGTGCACCGCGGCCAGAGAAGCGGCCTCCCAAACCGCACCCTCGGCAATTTCGCCGTCGCCGAGCAAAACATAGGTGCGGTAGCTTAGGCCGCTCATTCTCGCGGCAAGCGCCGTTCCCACGCCGGCAGACAGCCCCTGCCCCAAAGAGCCGGTTGCCACATCCACAAAATCCAAGCGCGGCGTCGGGTGTCCCTCAAGGTTGCTGTCTATATCCCGCAGTTTTGCCAACTCTTCAACCGGGAACAGGCCGGCTTCCGCCCAAGCGGCGTACAGAACCGGGGCGGCATGCCCTTTAGAGAGGATAAATCTATCATTGTTTGGGTGTTTGGGGTTTTTAGGATCATAGCGCATAGTATGGAAGAACAAAACGGCCACTATATCCGCGGCAGACATGCACGAAGTTGGGTGACCGCTTCCGGCCGCCGTTGTGGAAGTGATCGAATGGATGCGTAGTTGATTAGCTATGGCCTTCAGATTATCTGCGCTCGAGTTATTCATTCTCCCCTCCGTTTTTTTTGTTTCCCCAATCCTCGCCTACTGCTCAAATGTGAGTACCGTGTGGGGCTGTTCGGAGCGGATGAAGCTCCTCGTTTAGGGTACATGGCGGGCGGAACTGCTGTCAAGCTGAATTTTCGCAGGAGTCGCTCTGGATGGGATACGTGCCTCCAAACTGCCTGCCGCGGGCGGGAGCCCCTTACCCCACCCCTCCTGCAGGCAGGCCTGCCCTCACCCATAACCCCGGAAAAGAAGCCGGGGGAACAAGGGCAGGCGTCTGGAAAAGGATGTCGATTGGATGTAACGCACCGGCTTTAATGCCGACAGAACCAGATGGAATGTCAACTAAACTGAGAAGAGTCGATTTCCTTGGTTGTCTGGCAAGTTAGAATAGAGCTATTATTAATTTGATGAGAGTTGTTGTTGCTATGAGCGGGGGCGTTGATTCCTCGGTTGCCGCGGCGCTTCTGCGCGATGCGGGGCACGAGGTAATCGGCGTCACCCTGCAGATATGGCCGCGCGACAAGGTGAGCGGCTTCGGCTCCGGATGTTGCTCGATCGATGCAGTGGAGGATGCACGCCGGGTTGCGGCTCGCCTGGGGATACCCCACTACGTCTTGAATTTTCAGGAGCTTTTTGAGAAAAGCGTGGTTAAAAACTTTGTGGAAGAGTATCTATCCGGGCGCACTCCCAACCCTTGCGTTCGTTGCAACCAGTGGGTGAAGTTTGACGCTCTTCTGCGTCGCGCGCTGGCTTTGGGCGCAGACAAGCTGGCAACCGGCCACTACGCCCGCGTTGAGTTCGACGAGCAGAGGGATCGATGGGTTCTGAAGCGGGCCGTGGATATGGCAAAGGACCAATCTTACGCACTTTATGTGCTTACGCAGGAGCAATTGGCGCGCGTGGTGTTCCCCGTAGGGAATTTGACGAAAACCGAGATACGCGAGATTGCTCGGCGGTTGGGCCTGCCGGTTGCCGATAAACGAGACAGCCAAGAGATTTGTTTCGTTTCCGGGGGAGATTACAGAAAGTTTCTGGCGGAGCGGTCTCCGGAGGCACTGCGCGAAGGACCGATAGTGGACAGCAGTGGGCGTGTGCTTGGGCGGCACCGCGGCATAGCGTTCTACACCGTCGGACAGCGCAGGGGGTTGGGGGTGTCTTCAAGCAAACCGATGTACGTAACAGAGATACGGCCGCAGAACGGGGCTTTGGTGGTGGGTGGTTGGTCCGAACTTTACGCCAAAAAACTGAAGGCCAGCGGTTTTAATCTGATATTGTTCGACTGCCTGGAGGAGAGCATTCCAGTTACGGCGAAGGTTCGCTATAATATGAGGGATACCGCGGCCGTTCTGTCGCCAGCCGAGAGTCCGGGGTGGGTGCTAGTGGAATTTGAAGAGCCGCAACGCGCAATAACCCCAGGTCAGTCTGTGGTATGCTACCAGGGCGAATACGTAGTTGGCGGCGGAACCATCGAGGCGGTATTGAGAGCATAACTTTTAGGGAGGGGCAAGTTACAATGGCAGAGCAAGTGGAACAGGTTAGTGAAGAGCAAGAGCGTGCGGGATGCCCAATAGGCAGCTTTCTGTTGGGTTTGGGGATAGGCGCGATTGTTGGTGCCGCGGCGGCACTGCTTTTGGCTCCACAATCGGGGTCCGAAACACGCAGAAGCATTGCCGATGCAACAGAACGCGCAAAGACTCGCATTGAAGAGCTCACCGCCGACATGAAGTCGCGAATTGAGGATCTCAGCCGCCAAACCAAAGAGCTGGCCGAAGCCGTGAAAACGCGATTTGCCGCGGCGGTGGAAGCCGGCAAAGAGGCCGCCGCAGAGAAGAAGGAAGAGCTTTCGAGCGCGGTTGCAGAGGAGACAGAAAGCGAGGCTTGAGGTCTGTCGGCACCAGGTTTGCGGCTCTCCTTCAAAGCGCTTTGCTTGTTTGAAACTCCCGGCTGAAGCCGGTTCTACTTCTCTTTTTGCTTCTGCGAAGAGCAGAAGCTTCGGTGAAATTCAACATTTTGGTGCGTGGCAACAGAAAAGTGCCGCGTTGTTGGTAAATTTGCTGGGTGCCCCGCCAGCGTTAGGTGCCGGAGCCTGCGTTTCTTTCTGTGCGGAAGACGCAAC
>JBMFPP010000076.1:0-8710 GCA_049969055.1 Armatimonadota bacterium
ATTTTGGATATGGACGTTGGAGTGGACGACGCTTTGGCGCTTGTTTGGGCTTTGAGATCGCCGGCGCTGGATGTGGAAGCAGTGACGACGGTTTCGGGCAACACCAGCGCTCGGCAGGCGTTTTTAAACTCTCATTTTGTGATTGAGACGGCCGGGGGGCAAATTCCGCGCGTTGTGGCAGAAGGTGTGGAGCGCCCGGGCGGAACGGCGGCTGAACATGTGCACGGCCCAGACGGGTTGGGAGGGCTTTCACGCTTTACCAATGCGGATGGTTCTCCGCGCTATCCGAGCCCAAATATTAGTTCATCAACCGAGAGAGCATCCGAGGTTATTTGCCGCTTGTTGCGCGAGAAGGGAGGGGATGCTACCCTGGTGACGACGGGTCCTTTAAGTAATTTGGCCGAAGCGTTGGAGAAAGACCCCGACATTTTGTCGATGGCAAAAGGGGTTGTGTGTATGGCTGGGGCTTTCTTTGTGCCCGGAAACGTTACCCCGGTGGCCGAGTTTAACGTTTTCGCGGATCCGCAGGCCGCAAGAAGGGTGCTGTATTCCGGCGCCAAGCTGACATTCGTTGGGCTGGATGTGACGCACAAAGTTGTGCTTCTGAGAGAGCAGTTGGAGGAATGGATAGGGCCGAAACCTTCCCGCTTGGGGCAGTTTTTGCTGGACTGCACGGAGTTCTGCATGGAATTCCACATGCGGACCGAAGGGTTCTTCGGGATATACATGCACGATCCGCTGGCGGTGGTTTATGCCGCTGAGCCTTCGCTTCTCCGCACCGAAACTTTCTACGTGGATGTGGAAACCAGCGGGGAAATTACGCGCGGCATGACCGTTGTGGATAGGCGCTTGTCCAATGTGCCGAAGCAGGGGGTTCCCGTACAGGTGGCGGTGGATGTTGATGTGGAGCGGTTTGTTTCGATATTTCGCACTGTTGTTTTTGGTAAATAATGAGGGAGGAGGTTGTTTATGAAACTTGTGGTTTACATCGGTTTTGCCCAGCCGGACGAGAGAATTGATATGGCCGGGCGGTACGCAAGAAATGCGCGCAGGTTTGAAGAATTGAGCGGTGCTTTGTGCATTGTGGTGCCGTACGACCGAGTGTCTTGTGAGTTGATGGAAAGATTGGCCCCGGATGCGGTGATTATGAGCGGGTTTGGAAGGTCGTTTCAGCAGTATGATGTAAAAAGCTTTTGGGGAGTATCCGACTGGGTGCAGTCGACCGAGGTACCGACGTTGGCGATCTGCGGGAGTCATCAGCTTTTGGGCTTTATTTTTTCGACCGACCTGCGCAGTGTGGAGCGTTTGGAAGATCAGCCCATGCGGCGGCTCCACCCCGGTGAGCCGGTTGCAGACCCAAACTACCACCCGGAATTCTTCATGGAGCGCGGATTCTACTGCGTGCAAATCAATGAAGTTGGCTGCGCCGATCCGCTGTTTGCCGGGTTGGGGAGGGAAGCTTACTTCTGCGAGTCGCATTACTGCGAAGTGAAAGAACTGCCCCCGGGTTTTGAACTGCTGGCATCCACTCCCGAGTGCCGGATTCAGGCCATGCGCCGCCGCGGCCGACCTTTGTACGGAGTTCAGTTCCACCCTGAGGAGTATACCGAGAACTTTCCAGCAGGGAAAAAGCTGTTGGAGAATTTTTTCTCTTTGGCATTTGGTGGAGCGTAAGCAAGCTTCCGCCCTGTTTGTACGGCTCCGGGTAGCCGAAAGTATATTTTGGAACTGCAGAAACCGTCTGTTAGGAGGGGTTTCGCTTGGAACCAGAGAACTTTACGGTTCTTGAGGGGGTTGTTCGCTGTGCACAGCCGTGGACCGAAGCGCAGGTGGTTTGGTTGTATCAGCGCGGCGTTAGGGCGATTGTGTCTTTGGAGCCGTTGGATTCGGACCTGGTTAACCTTATAAGGATGCTTGGAATTCGCCACTTGGTGCTGGATGTACCGGATATGAAGCTACCCACACCGGAACAAGTGGCGGTGTTTCTCAGCTTTATGGACGAAGCACATCAGAAAGGGGCAGTGGCTATCCACTGCGCGCTCGGGAACGGACGGTCCGGCACGATGTACGCATTGTGGCTTGTCGGCAGGGGTGTTGATCCGGAAGACGCGATACGGCGCGCCGGTTCGCTGGAAACGGAGGAGCAGAGGGAATTCGTGCGCGCCTTCGGCCGTGGTTTTTGCGGGTTTTTGTAGGATTGGGTTGGCAGGGCTTCTTGAGAGTTTCCCGTGGTTCGGCAGGAACCTTGCTTTAATTTCAGTTGTCGTTCAAAATGGTTGAGGCCCCATTTTAGCGGAGTACGACGTGGAAAGCCATTTGAGAGGCAAGCCTGCTCCGCACTGTCTGATGTGCAAGATACAAACAGTCGGAAGAGGGTAAGAAAATGTTTGCTCCGTTTGCGAAGAGATCGCCCCTGTTTTGGGTTGGCTTTGCGGCGGCGGCCGCGGTGTTTGCCGCCGCGCTGTCGGTGACTGCGGCGCCGAAGGAGATGGCTCCTGATTTTGCGGCCGCCGATCTCAGCGGTAAAAAGGTGCGGCTTTCGGATTTCAGAGGCAAGAAGGCTGTGGTGGTAAGCTTTTTCGCCACTTGGTGTCCTCCATGCCGAGAGGAGATGCCCCATTTGCAGAAGCTCAGCCGCAAGTACGCCGGCAAGAACGTGGCTTTCTTGGCGGTGAGTGTGGATGCTCCCGGCACCGATTTGAAGCCTTTCGCTAAGCAGTACGGCCTGAAGTTTCCAGTTCTGCACGACGTGAAGGGCGAGGCCTCCAAAGCTTACGATGTGAACGCTATCCCCCTCCTGGTGATTGTGGACAAGAAAGGCCGCATTATGTACCGGAAAGAGGGGTTCAGTCCGGGAATGGAGAAGGAAGTAAGCAGGGAGATTGATGCCGCGCTGGCGGCTCGGTGAAAGAAGAGCTTTGGGGCGCGGAGTGAGCCTTGGGCTCCTCCGCGCTTTGTTTTTGCCGGCAGGAACCAAGGGCCTTCGCGTGCAATATAAACACCGCCGCAGTGTTTTCTGCTTCGGCGCATTTGCCAGGAGAGCAGTTTGTTTTTGGAGGGGCGAGGATTGCTGGTGCCGTCTTACGAAGAGATGAAAGCTCGTCATCCCGGCTGGATATGGCCTCGGGGTGATACGCACATAGTGATAGGGGTTCCGCAGTCTCTTGATGCTTTTAAAACGTTTGTGGAGCCCGGGGGCAGTTTTTCTCCTGGAGTGCGCAGTTTCGGGGTGAGCTTGTGGATTTACGACAGAGCTGGCGGTAAACTTCACGCTCCAGAGGCGATGGCTGAAAAGGCGCTGAAGTGGCGCTTCCGCCGGGGATACATTCCTGTACTGCACTGCGAGTGGCAGGCTGGTCCTGTTCACGTGGAAACCACGCTTTCGGCTGATGGCGATACCGGCGCAAGTGAAATAGTGGATACGTTCACTGCGCGGGTGCGCAACAACTCCAGTGCGGATGCAAATGTAACGGTGTATCTGGCAATAAGATCGATGGGGCCTGCCGGCGGCCCTGTATCGGCTTTGGGATTAGCGCCGTCTGGAACTGAAGTCCTTGTAAACGGGGCGCCTCTTGTTTTCGCGGAAAGGAAACCGGACGGTTGGGGGTGCGTTAGCTACTCGCTGTCCGGCAAGGACATAAGTGAGTATCTTCTTGAGGGGAAGCTTCCTGACGAGCAGTCGATTTCCGATAAAAGCACCTGGGGCAGTGGAGCGCTGGCATACGAGTTGAACTTGCCTCCCGGGCAGGAGGAAAGGCTGGGATGGGTGTTCCCGGTGCATCTCAGTCACCCGCTTTTGAAGTGGGTTAAGGCTCCTTCGCAGCCCTTGAACCTGGAAGACAGGGAAAAGCGGTGCGAGGAGTTTTGGGAGAAGGCTCTCGGTTCTGTGAAGCTGGATGTTCCGGACAGCCGCTTCCGCGATGCGTTCTATGCACAGCTTGTGCATATGTGGACCGCCACCGTGGGCGATGATGTGCGGATCAGCAGTGTTCATTATCCACTGCCGTGGTTGAGGGATAGTGTGTATATCCTGAACGCGCTGGACAAAGGCGGGTTCTCGGAATTCACAGCTAAGGCGTGCGAGCGCATGGCAGTTAAGGACGCTTTTGGGGGGTTCGGTGCGGAGGCTGATGGCCCTGGACAGGGGGCATGGGTTATAAGCGAGCATTTTAGGTTGACGAAGGACCTAGGATGGCTGGATGCTGTGTATCCTCACCTTAAGCGGCGTGCCGAGCTGATCGTGCGGATGCGCAGGACGGATCGGCCTTTGAAGATGTTTTCGGAGTGTTGTATTCCGGAGGCGCTCCTGAACCCCGCTGTTGATCTGCTTTGCCTTTCGGCCGAAGACGGATTGATACAAGGGCGAATGGATTGGCACTTTCCGGTGTTTTGGGTGAACTGCTGGTCGTTGTGCGGTTTAGAGCGCGCGGTGGAGGCGGCGGAAGTGCTGGGGCACAGCTTGGACAGCCAGAAGTACCGGAAGGAGGCGGCCGAGCTGCGTGACGCTTTGTTGCGCGCAGTGCCGAAACAGTTCGGTTCTAACGAGCGCGACTTTGCGTGCGCGCTGTGGCCAACGAAAGCCCTTTCGGGCGAGCATCCCCGAGTCCGCGCGGCTTTCCAGCAGTGGTGGAGCGAAACGCGGTTCAGAGGCGGAATTTACCGCGCGGAGCCTTTGTGGACATACTTCGAGGTTGCCCAGGCGCACAATCTTCTTTTCCTCGGCGAGAGGGAAAAAGCGTGGGCTACAGTGGAGAACTTTTTGTCCAACCATGCCGCCCCGGGTCTTTACGCATACCACGAAGGCGACGGAGACGAGAACTCGTCGGGTTTGTGGGAGTTGGTTCGCGGCTGGCAACCTGTGCCCAAGGTGGTTCCGCACGGCTGGACATCTGCCGAGCTTTTCCTTCTGCTGAGGGACTGCATGCTGTATGAGGAACACGACCACTTGGTTGTTGGAGCCGGAGTACCGGAAGCGTGGATGTCAAACGGTGCTGAGTTTGGGATATCAGGTGCGCCGACGTACTTCGGCAGGGCCGGTTGGAATGCGCAGGTTTCTTTTGGCACGGTTCGTTTGCAGATAGAGGCCGAGCGCCCTCCAAATGGTGGTTACGTGATACTGCTTCCACTGCTCCAGCGCATTGAAGAGCTGACGGTAGGGCGCGCTACCGTACCTCCGGTGAGGGAGCATGGGGGGTTGCTGGTTCCGGCAACCGGGCGCAGAACCAGCATTGTTATCACGTTTGGAGACAGGAAGAAGATGGTGCAGCTGTAGTGCGGCCGTTGGGTTCGGTGTGCACAGGCCGGCCTTGAATTTTGCAAAAAGCAGTTGCGGTAGGCGAACCGAAGGACGACGTGCACCTTCGGCGCTGTCGCAACTGCTTTTTGGGGGCGTCTATTCTCCGGCTATGATCTTGTCCATCCTCGCGGAGAGGTCAGCAAGGTACTCCCTGCTGCCGCCCGGGAGTTCGGCGGTGAGGTACCCGGAATAGCCGACCTTCTCAAGTGCTCTGCGCACCTCGGGCCAGTTTACGTCGCCGTCTCTGAGGTTTACGAACTGGCGCGGTCCGCGTTTGAAATCTTTAAGGTGCACCCTTCTAATGCGGCGCCCGAGGGTTAGTATCCAATCCTGCGGCCACCCGAAAGCCATTACGTTGCCGACATCGAAGTAGGCCTGCACATAGGGGCTTTTGAACTCGTCGATGTAGCGCGCAAACTCCAGTGGGCTGAGCAGGAAGTTGTTCCAAACATTTTCCACGGCTATGACGACCCCCAACTCTTTGGCCAAAGGTATGAGGGAGCGGATGTGTTTCTGGGAGCGCTCGTAGGCCTCTTGGTAGCGCGTGGTTTCGTTAACGATGGCCGGTACTAGCAGTAAGGTGTCCGCACCCTGAAGTTTGGCACTCTGGAGTGCGGATTTTATCGCTTCCACTCCGCGAAGTGCCACCTGCGGATCCGGGCTGGAGAGAGGGGCATCCCATCCGCCGTACATTATGGAGTGAATGCGGATGCCGGCCGCTTCGGCGGCCGCTCTTATCTCTTCTGCTCTTTTTGGATCCCGCTCCGGATAGCCTTCAACGCCGTGGAAGCCCACGTCGCGCGCCAGTTTGAACCTGTCGGGAAGGCTGAGGTCCTGAGGAAGCATGCCGAGGACCACGGCTTTCTTCAATTCTGTGGTGCGGGCGGCACGGGAAACAGATACGTTTGAAAGGGCTACTGCGGCGGCTCCCGCGGCAGAGATTCCAAGCTTTATTGCCTCCCGTCTGTTGAGTGTGATCATGCTTTCCTCCTTTACACCGGCAGTTTCCAAGGTGCTCGGTACCTTGGCGTTACAAGCCGGTTGGCTTCCTCATCTCCGATGATGCGGCCGGCTTTGTCGTCCCAATAGACTTTGCGGCCGACCTTCATGGAGATGTGCGCCAGGTTGAGGGCGATGTGGACATTATAGTGATAGAATACACTGCAGCTTGGTTGTTTTCTGCTTTTTATGCAGTCTAGGAATTCCCGTTCATGGCCTGGGGAGCGCGGCAGGGTTTTCGGGGGAAGGTTATCCTCCTTAAGTCGGTCGCCCTCGGGTATCAGGCGGTATTGGCCGTAATCGGCGGCTAGGGAGCCGTTCAAGCCGTGGAAAAGGACGCAGATGCGCCTGCCGAATGGAGGCCCGCCTTTGAATTCCACCTCGTAGCTGTTGGCGCACATGTGGTGCCATGTCATGAGCATGTCGGGGTATTCAAATACGGCTTCCATGGTGTCCGGTATTTCGCTCATGTCGTCCATGGCCCACTTACCGCCCGTTGCGAAAACTGCTTTCGGCGGTCCCAACTCCAACGCCCAGACGGGGAGATCCACGATATGAGGGCCCATTTCATGCAGCCAACTGCCTACGTAATCTTTGAAGTAGCGGTGCTGTCCGGCGACGAAGCGCGCTATGTTGAAGGGCACCTTAGGCGCCGGGCCGAGCCACATATCCCAGTCGAGGCCCTCCGGAGGGTCGCTGTCCGGGTGGCGGCCGATGCCCTTCGGTGCTTCGTTTAGGGTGAACACGTTCCGAACAGCAGTGATTTTCCCCAAGATGCCTGAGCGAACTATTTCGACAACTCTGTGGTAGTTTTCTTCAGCGTGGATCTGGGTGCCGATCTGGGTAATCCTGTTGTTTTCTCGAGCGGCTTTTACCATTGCGCGCGCCTCGGCCGGATACAGGCACATGGGTTTTTCGCAGTACACGTCTTTTCCGGCTTGGCAGGCGTAGATGAAGATGAGCGGGTGCCAGTGCGGCGGCGTGGCGATGACAACAGCATCAATATCCTTCTGCTCCAGGAGCTTTCTGAAGTCGCTGTAGCCCTTGGCTTTTCCGCCAAGCCTTTGAAGCGCAGCATCCAGGTGCCGCTTATAAACATCGCACACGGCGCCTATCTCGACGTCTGGATGGCGCCGGAACCAATCCATCAATGCGGTGCCGCGGCCGGCCACGCCGATGATTCCCAGCACGATTTTCTCGTTTGGAGAAACCGCATTCTGCGTTCGCGCTGGAGAGGCGGTGGCCATCAAGCCTATACCAGCGCCAACAGCAGCGCTTGTTTTTAGAAACTCTCTTCTTGTGATGCCATCCGACATTGCTATCGCCTCCATCTCCCCCAACCGAGAGAACTGGTGCACCGCTTGCTCTAGTGCATTTGCGGCTTACTTTGGGGTTTTACGTTGAAGCAAGCGGGACTGCGTTTACACGATTTTTATTTCTCTCCTTTGCAGAGACTCCCTTTAAGTGCACCGGCCTTTGGTTGACCCAGATGTCGAAAGCTTGTACGGTTGTGCCGCCTCGGGGTATAATATGGGCCAAGGAGGGCCAGATGAACGAGACAGAAGCTCAGGATCTGCTGAGCGCTAGGTTCCTTGCGCGAATACCGCTGTTTCAGGGCTTTACTTTTGCGGAGCTTTCGGATCTGCGAAGCGCCATGCAGATTGAGCGAAAACCCGCGGGTTCCACCATCATTCGCCAGGGGCAGATGGGCGGGCAGGATTTTTATGTGCTGGTGGAGGGGACTGTTGTTGTGCAGGAGAACGGCGTGGTTGTTGCCAGCCGCACTCCGTATGCACCTATTGGTGAGCTGGCTTTTATAACAAACCGCAAGCGCACAGCAACAGTTCAGGCCGAGACGGACTGCGTGCTTCTGCGGGTGGATGCGGAGAAAGTTCGGGCTGTCATTCAGAAAAACCCGATGGTGGCGTGGAAGCTTATGGAGGCCATAGCGCGCCTGCTGTGCGACCGCTGGGCCGAGCTGGACAATCGGGTGCGGGAACTGCTTGCAGAAGTGCCGGAGCTCCGGGAGCGGTATGCCAAGGTGCGGGAGGAGGCTCTGAGTCTTTCGGCACCCAAGGAGGAAAGCGGATAAAATTGGCGGGCAGAAGAAGCTCTGTCCGCCGTTGGGTTCGTTTGGGATTTTGGCGTGCGGCTTCGGCCTTGGGTTAAGCGGTTATAGAGAGCCAGCCGATTCCAAGTTTGCCGAGGGCATAGCCAACCTCCTTTAAGTAGCTTCCATAACAGGCCATCCAGTGGAATCCGCGCATCTCTTCCACTAGTTGATCGCAGTTGCCCTTTACGGCGATGTCAACCTGCGAGCGGCATATATCCAAGAACGGGTTCCCCACAACCTGTGCTTCGAAGCCGAGCCACCGCTTTGAGGCGAAGTCCGGATCGATTACAGTCATTTTCTGG
>JBMFPP010000077.1:0-8681 GCA_049969055.1 Armatimonadota bacterium
GCCGCCGGAATCCATATTGAAATCCACCAACCGCGGTGCCCATCGGTAATCCAGCCACTGATCCATCACCATGCGCTGTTCCACAGGCTGGCCCAGCAGAGCCATTCTGGTAACGGTCACACTGTAAACCCTGTAAAGCCGGCGGCCGCCGCGCACTTCCTTGCTTATTTTCACGTGCGAATAACCTATCTTAGCCTCGCCGAAGTAAACACCAAGCCAGCTTTCCTGAGCAAAGGCATGGCCGCACGCCGCCAAAAGCACCATAAGGGGTGCGCCCTTGCGGTACAGAAGCGAGCTCACGGCGGTTAACCTGCCTCTAATCATTAGATTGCTCCTCTGAGGCTAGCTTCAACCGATTGACCGCACGCTGGATAGCAAGCTGTGCCCGCATCACATCCAAATCTTCCTGTCTGCTTCGCAATCGGGCCTTTGCCCGCTCTAAAGCGGCCTGCGCCCTGGCCACATCGATCTCCTCGGGGCGTTCTACTGCATCGGCCAAAACCACGGTTTTATCAGGTCCCACCTCCATAAAGCCGCCGCTGCAGGCCATTCGCACTTCGCGGCCGTTCAGCTCTTTTATTCTTATCTGGCCGATCCCGAGCTGAGCCAGCATAGGTGCATGGCCCGTGCGCACTCCAAGGTATCCATCGTGCGCCATAATCACCAACGATTCCACCTCAGCCGAGTATACCGTGCGCTCCGGGGTTATTATGTCCAGGCGAAAGGATGCCATAATGCGCTAAACCCTAAGCTCCTCGGCCTGGGCTACGGCTTCATCTATGGTTCCAACCATATAGAAGGCCTGCTCAGGCAGGTCGTCGTGCTTGCCCTCTATAATCTCGCGGAAGCCCCTAAGGGTTTCTTCCCTGGGAACATACTTGCCGGGCCGCCCGGTGAAATACTCCGCCGAGAAGAAAGGTTGAGACAGGAAGTTCTGTATCTTTCTGGCCCTGGCCACTGTGAGCTTATCCTCGTCCGAAAGCTCATCCACCCCAAGGATTGCGATAATATCTTGAAGATCCTTGTACCTCTGAAGTATCCTCTGTACCTCCCTGGCAATTGCGTAATGTTCTTCGCCGACAACCCTTGGGTCCAGCGCGCGGCTTGTTGAAGCAAGCGGATCAACCGCTGGATAGATAGCAAGCTCGAACAGGCGGCGCTCCAAGTACGTGGTGGCGTCCAGATGCGAAAATGTGGTTGCCGGAGCCGGATCTGTTGGGTCATCTGCAGGCACGTAGATAGCTTGGATAGAGGTGATGGACCCGCGCTTTGTTGAGGTGATGCGCTCCTGCAGGGCGCCCATCTCGGTTCCTAGCGTGGGTTGGTAGCCAACCGCCGAGGGCATGCGGCCCAAAAGCGCGGAAACCTCCGAGCCAGCCTGCACAAACCGGAATATATTATCGATGAACAGAAGCACGTCGCGCCCCTCTTCATCGCGGAAGTACTCGGCCATGGTAAGCGCTGTCAAACCGACGCGCAGGCGCGCTCCGGGCGGTTCGTTCATCTGCCCGAACACCATAACGGTTTTATCCAAAACGCCCGACTGCTGCATTTCAAGCCACAGATCGTTGCCTTCGCGAGTGCGCTCGCCCACCCCGCCGAAAACCGAGTATCCGCCGTGCTCTTGGGCGATGTTGTGTATCAGCTCGGTGATGAGAACCGTTTTGCCCACTCCCGCGCCGCCGAAAAGACCAACCTTTCCGCCGCGCACGTACGGGCACAGCAGGTCTATAACCTTTATTCCCGTTTCAAACAGCTCGGTTTCCGTGCTCTGCTCTTCGAAAGGAGGGGCAGGCCGGTGTATGGGAAGGCGCTTATCGGTAACAACCTCGCCCCTTTCGTCGATCGGCTGGCCGAGGAGGTTGAAAACCCGCCCCAGCGTTGCCGGCCCAACAGGAACGGTAATAGGGCCGCCGGTATCCCGCGCCTCCATGCCCCTGACCAAACCGTCGGTGGAGTCCATCGCAACACAGCGGACTGTGTCGTTGCCCAGCATCTGGGCAACCTCAACCACCAGCGGGGCGGTGCCCTCCCGAGGTATCTCTATGGCGTTAAGAATCTCCGGCAGTTGATCTGGCGGGAATTGAATGTCCACCACCGGTCCAATAACCTGAGTTATGCGTCCAATTCCAGGCACGTGCTACCTCCAGTGGAAAAGTTCTAAGAAGTTCAGAAAACCATCCAGGAAGTTTCGGCAAACAAATCGTTTTGCCGAAACAAACAATAACTAATTGAACTCGGCAAAACGACAAGAACGAACATCAAAGCTTCTTGTTGGTATTCAGCCTTTAACTGCATCGGCGCTTGTAACGATCTCTGTAAGCTCTTTAGTTATGCTGGCTTGTCTGGCGCGGTTCAAATCCAGTGTAAGGCGCTCTATCATTTCGGATGCGTTGTTAGTTGCATTCGACATAGCGGTCATCCGCGCGCCGTGCTCGCTGGCAATAGCCTCCAAAAGCGCCTGATACAGCTGGGTATCAACATAGCGCGGCAGTAAATGTTTGAAAAGCTCCTCCGGTGAAGGCTCGAAGATGTAGTCGCCCGGCGCTGTGGGGGTTTCATTCTGCTCTGGCGGCTCAATCGGGAGCAGTCTCAAAGCGATTGGGCGCTGAACCATAGGGCTTACAAATCGTGCGAACACGAGCTGTACCTCGTCCACCTCATTGCTCTCAAAAAGGCCGCGCACTATGCTCGAAACCGGCCGCACAGCCGCAAAGCTTCCTTCAGCTGGCACCTCAAACACGGCATGAAGACTGTAGCCTCTGCGCCGCAGGTAGTCGCGGCCCTTGCGGCCGAAAACGATCAGCTTTGCATCGCGCCCGCGAACCAGCTCGGTTGCCAATCTGCACAGGTTTACGTTGTAGCTCCCGCACAACCCTCTGTCGGATGTGAACAGGACCACAGCCAGCCTGTTACCCTGACGCTTCTCCAAAAGCGGGTGCTGAACGCCCTCGGCCGCGCGCGAAAGCCTCTGCATAACGGAATGCATCTGCTGGGCGTACGGGCGAGCCGCCTGCACGCGGTCCTGGGCTTTCCTAAGACGGGCCGCCGCCACCATCTTCATAGCGTTTGTAATCTGCTCTATGTTCCGTACGGTGCGGATTCGCCTTCGGATATCTCTTGCGCTTGCCATTTGCGAAAAGAAGCCCTAACTGCCCAAAGATTTTACAAACTCGGCCTTGAACTCCAGAACGGCCTTCTTCAAAGCCTCTTCTATTTCCGGCGTTAGGTCCTTAAGCTTATTTATCTGGTGCTCCACCTCCGGATGTTTATCCGCCATGAAAGCAAGAAACTCCGTTTCGAAGCGGCGAACGGCTTCCACCGGAATGTCATCCAGGTAGCCGCCGGTAGCCGCGAATATAACCATCACCTGCTTGGCAACAGGCATCGGTTGGTACTGCGGCTGTTTCAGTATTTCAACCAAGCGCTGTCCCCTGATAAGCTGGGCCTGCGTAGCTCGGTCCAAATCCGAAGCAAACTGGGCGAAGGCGGCCAGCTCTCGGTAGCGCGCCAAATCTGCTTTCAGGCGCTTTGCAACCGCGAACATAGCCCGTATCTGCGCCTTGCCGCCGACCCGCGATACGGAAAGACCTGCGTTCACCGCAGGACGCACGCCTGCGTAGAAAAGATCCGCCTCCAGATAGATCTGACCGTCGGTAATAGAGATAACGTTGGTGGGGATGTACTGGGATATGTCGCCTGCCTGAGTTTCAATGATGGGTAGTGCAGTGAGAGAGCCTCCCCCCATTTCGTCGCTCATTTTGGCGGCGCGCTCCAAAAGCCGAGAGTGCAGGTAGAACACGTCCCCGGGATACGCCTCCCTTCCAGGCGGCCTCCTGAGCAGAAGCGACACCTGCCGATACGCCTGAGCATGCTTAGAGAGATCATCGTACACGCACAGCGCGTGGCGGCCGGTGTCTCGGAAATACTCTCCCATACTACAGCCGGCATAAGGCGCTAGGTACTGAAGCGGCGCCGGGTCGCTGGCCGTGGCGCACACCACGGTGGTGTACTCCATGGCTCCGTTATCTTCGAACACTTTAACCACCTGCGCCACTGTGGAGAGCTTCTGGCCGATGGCAACGTATATGCAGTAAACGTCCTCACCTTTCTGGTTGAGGATGGTGTCCACCGCTATTGCCGTTTTGCCGGTTTGGCGGTCGCCGATTATAAGCTCGCGCTGGCCTCGGCCGATCGGCGTTATTGCATCTATTATCTTCAAACCGGTTTGCAGAGGCTCTTTCACCGGCTGGCGGTACACAACGCCAGGCGCTTTGGTTTCCACGTACCGGTACTTATCGGTAACGATGGGGCCTTTGTTATCCAGCGGCTGGCCGAGCGCGTTTACCACGCGCCCAATGAGCGCCTCTCCCACAGGAACTTCCACAATTCGCTTGGTCCGCCTAACTTCGTCCCCCTCTTTTATATCTGTGTCCGGCCCCATTATCACACAGCCGACGTTGTCCTCCTCCAGGTTCAACACCATGCCCATAACGCCGTTGGGGAACTGCACAAGCTCTCCGGCCATAACATCCCTTAAGCCGTGTATCCGGGCAATGCCGTCCCCAACCTGAAGCACGGTGCCGACTCCTACATCCTCTACCTCTTTTTTGTAGGATGCCAGCTCGCGCTGTAGAACCGCGGTTACCTCTTCGGGTCTTATAGCCATAGCTTCAAGCTCCTGAGCAACTTGTTTAATTACACAAAAACCATCGAAAATCCTAAGCAGATGTCATACGGCCTATTAAGCGCTGTTTGAGCAAATTCAACTGCCCCTTAACGCTTCCGTCTAAAAGCCTGTCTCCTATTCTAAGCACAACCCCTCCGATCAAAGATGGATCAACATTGGTTTCCAACCGCACCTGCTTGCGCAAAGCGCGCTCCAACGCATCCGAAAGCCGCTCTTTTTCTTCTTGGGTGAGTGGAACCGCCGACCGCACCTGAACAGATACGACTCCGCGGTACTCATCCACCAGCTCTTTGTAGCACTCAGGCACTTCCGGAAGGATTTCGTACCGACGTTTATCTATTAGAAGCTTCAGGAAATCCAGCGTAATAGGCTGAACTTCGTCTGCAAGCAGTTCCTCCAAAAGCCGCTTTTTCACGGAAGCAGGCACAGAAGGGCGCCTCACAGCCGCGGCCAGCTCCGGGAACCCCCTCATAAGCTCCAGCACCCGCTCCAAATCACCAACGACTGCATCCATCTGTCCCGTTTCAAGGGCAAACTGAAACAGAGCGGCGGCGTATCTGCGTGCAACCCTGATCTCCGGCATGAGCTAGGCCTCCCCACCGTTGCCGTTTTCAAGCACCTGCGGCACTGCAGAGATAAACTCAGCAACCAGACGCCTGTGTCTATCGGCATCCAGTACTTCGCCTAGTATCCTGCCGGCGCCCTCAACTGCCAGCTCGGCCACCTGCTCCCGAAGCGCCACAAGCGCTTTATCGCGTTCGCGCTGTACCTCCAACCGACCGTTTTCCACTATTTTCTCAGCCTGACTGCGCGCCTCGGCAAGTATCTCATCCTTCATTTGCTGGGCCTCTTTAAGCGCCTCCCGAATGCGTTCCTGGGCTTCTTTTTGGATGCTGTCCAAGCGCTTCTGGAGTTCTGCCTTCTCGGCCTCTATGGCATTTCTATCTTCCTCCAGCTTGTTCAGCGTAGATTGTATCTCGGCTTGGCGCGCATCCAGCATATTGGAGACAGGAACAAACAGAAACCGCTTTAACAGCCACAAAAGCACAAGAAATCCGGCTATTTGAACCAGAATGGCTTTCGGCTCTATGCCGAGCATGTGTAAGATCTGTTCCAATGCGGCCTCCCAGCTCCAGCGCTTTCGCCAACCGCAAAGGCGGCGATCAAACTGTTTTCCAGTCCAATCAGTGCTTATACTGCAAATCAAGGCACAGCCCTGCCGCAAACACGCAGGCTGTGGCAGGCCTGTGCCCGCAAAATCACTTTATTTTGTTGAGAATCTCTGCAACCTGAGGCAAACGGCCCTGAAGCAGTACGAAGATGACCAGCGCGTAGATCACCAGAGACTCCACAAACGCCAAAGCTATCAACATGCCCGTTCTTATGGGTCCGGCCGCATCTGGCTGTCTGGCCATTGCCTCCATCGCCGCCGCGCCTATTCGACCCTGTCCGGCCGCGGCAGAAAGCACTGCAATGGGAAGACCCAATCCCACCGCCAAAGCAAGCATTCCAAGATAAAACACCGTTTCTCCTCCTGATTCAGCTTTGTATTCTTACCTCGTTGCAAAAACGAGTTTTTCTGTGAAATTTACACCAAACTGAACAACCCCGCTGCGCCCTGGCCTCTCCCAGAGACGCTTTTACACTGCATGCTGAACACCGCCCGAGCGCCCAACATTATGAGCGCCGTGCTCCTCCGCATGGTCTCCCACGGTTACCACTATATAGATGGCGGTAAGCGTGGAAAACACCAGCGCCTGCACAAAAGCCCCGAAAATGCCGAAAGCCATCATCGGCACTTGAAGCGGTATCGGCAGCCACCCCATAATGAACGGAGAAAGCATGGCGAAGCTTAAAACCGCCATGTGCTCTCCAAACATGTTTCCAAACAAACGGATGGATAGCGAAACAGGCCTTGCTAGCTCGCTTATAATGTGCAGAGGAAACATGAGTGGAGCAAGCCACAGCGGCTCCCCCATCATGTGAAGAACGTACCTCTTAAACCCCAGAATGCGTATGGAGTGATAGTGCACAGCTACTATTGCAACCAAGGCCAGCGCAACCGTTGTGGTTGCATTCGACGTTGGGGCCTTCATCCCGGGAAATATGCCCAGCAAGTTCATACAGAAGATGTAAATGAAGAACGTTCCAACCAGGGGGGTGAACTTTTTACCTTCGGGGCCCATCACACCGCAGATGAAGCCGTCTAAAGCGCTCACAACAGCCTCCATAAGGTTTTGTAAGCGCCCGGGCACCTTCTGCATGCGGCGCGTGGCAAAATAGGAAAGAAGCGCTAGAAAAATAATTACAAGCCAACTAAAGACAACTACATCCGGAAACCACTCTCGGTTCAGAGGCAGAATCTGAACCCCACCTATCTTCAGGTGGACGTGATACAAAATGTTTGCTATGGTACCTTCTTTCTCTATTTCCAACAGTCTCTAACCTCTCGACGATTTGCTTATTGGCGAAAACATCTGCCCCAGGGCCAAAAGGAGCATCACCAGATGCGGCATGAAAACCCCCACCAGAAAAGCACCCAGACTTACGCGCGGCGGGTCGAAAAGCAATTTGAGAAGCGCAAAAAACACCAGATATTTAACAACGGCCGCAAACAGCACTCCTCTGCGGATGCGCCGAAACGCTCTTCTGCCCGGAGCCCGAAGCTCTTTCTGCCCCCTATTCAGGATTTTCAGATGCTCGAACTGAACAACATCGACCGTCTTCTCCAGGCTCCACAGGCTGAACAGGCTGAGTGCAACACCAGCCACCAAACCATTAAGATACCATATACATCCACCGATGGCAAGCCAAGCCGAAAGCCATGCTGTTAACCAAAACGTTGTTGTTCGGGTTTTTTGTATGAAACCGTCGTCAATCATCCTCTTTTTCAGCGCGGCTCGCCAGGCGGAATACCTCCAAGAAACCGGCGGCGGCCCCCAAAAGAACAAACAGTACCGTAAGCCAGGGGTCCCGCATTCGGAACACCCGGTCCAACCACGAACCGATGAGAAACCCGATTACGGTAGCGGCCACCAGGGTTATGCCCATGCCGCTCAGCATTGCGGCACTGCGAAGACCCTTCCAGCCGTCTCCCGCGGGCCGCCCCATTGCACACCTCAAACCGTCTGCAAACCGTTCGGATGATGAAAACAAATCGATTTATCAAACAGCCTGCAGGTTCCGCTGAAACTCTTTCTCGAACTCCCTGTGGAGGGCCTGCACCGCTCTTCTTCCCGTATCTTCCGCCTCTTCGTGTATGAGCGTTGATATTGAATATTCAGAGTCCGCCGTTTGAAGCACGCGTATTCCAGCTTCGCTCAGACAGCGCATCATCCGCGCCATCAATCCAGATACTTCCCTGGTGTTCTGCGCGATGACCGAAACCATACCGCAGTTGTGAACCAGCCGCCCATGCACCACATGAATGCGGGTTTTATCCCAAACCCTCTGCAGTGCCCTCAACTGCGCCTGATACCCGGGGCTCCCCTCGTCCAAACCGACAACGTATACAGCCTCGCAGTTTTTGTCACTGCCGACGGGAATAACCCTTCCGCTGAGCACCTCTCGCGCGGTGGCGAGCTTCTCGTGTTTAATTGCAAACCCTATGGAGTTCTCGCTAGATGTAATTAGGTACAGATTTATTCCTGCCTCACCGAGAAGCCTGTAGATCTCCAGGGCTCCCCTTTCTTTGACCGCAGGATCGTCAAAAGTGAACTCCACCCAAACGACGTTGGCGGTTCTGGCAACGCCCATCATCCACGGCCTCTCCTGGGTGCGGCGCTCGTCAGACTTCACTGCGCGGGTTCCCGGGTTGTCGGACGTGGTCGATTTCACCCACAGCGGCACGCCGAACTCCATGGCTATGCGCACAGCGCGGGGATGGACAACTTTGGCGCCCAGGTGAGCCATTTCGCTTATCTCTTCGTAGGTAACCACATCCAGCTTGTAAGGCTTTTGACCCTCAGCAAGGTCGCGCGGATCGGCAGTC
>JBMFPP010000078.1:0-8677 GCA_049969055.1 Armatimonadota bacterium
GCCGCTCCACCAGGATGCGGCCGTCGTCCACCCGCACACTCAGCTCGGGGCGCACCTTTCGCGTCAGGGTCCCCTTCGGCCCCTTAACCGTCACCTGATCGCCTTCAACAAGAACTTCAACCTTATCTTTCGGGTACGGTATGGGCGCTCGACCTATTCTAGACATATTGCCATCTCCATAAGAACTCAACCGGTGCTTACGGCTTGAACAAAGCAAGCCTCAGCCAACCTTACCAAAAACCTTTTACCAAACGTAGCAGATCACCTCTCCACCAATTCCCAAACGGCGCGCCTCTCTGTCGGTCATCACGCCCTTGGATGTGGAGAGAATAGCTATTCCCAAACCGTTAAGAACCCTCGGTATCTGATCTGCCTTTGTATAAACCCGCAAACCAGGCTTGCTAACGCGCTTCAGCTGGGTTATAACCTTCTCGCGCTTCGGGCCGTACTTCAGATATATCTTCAACCTCCCCTGAGGGCCGTCCCGAATTACTTCGTAGCGCCGAATGTAACCCTCGGCGTGCAGGATTTTAGCGATCTCCAGCTTAAGCTTAGAAAGGCTAACCTCAACGCTCTCGTGGTTTGCCGCGTTTGCATTCCTTATGCGCGTCAGCATATCTGCAATAGGGTCAGTTGTTACTCCCATACTTTCCTCCTGCTACCAACTGGCCTTTGTCACTCCCGGCAGTAACCCGCGGTGAGCCAGCTCTCTGAAACAGATGCGGCAAAGTCCAAACTTGCGCATGTAACCGCGGGGACGCCCGCAAACGCGGCATCGGAAATAACGCCGCACTTTAAACTTCGGAGGACGTTTTGCCTTCTCAATAAGCGCCTTCTTGGCCATTACTCCTCTTTCTCCTTCTTGGCCTGCTCTATGATCTGTTGTGCTATATGTGGCGGTACCTCTTCGTAAGTGGCGAACTGGGTTTTAAAAGTCCCCCGCCCTCGTGTAATCGACCTCAAGTCGATTGCATACCTAAGCATCTCCGCCTGGGGCACCAGCGCGCGTATAAGCTGTCGACCAGGCCCGGCGGACTCCATTCCCTGCACGCGGCCGCGCTTGGTGTTCAAATCGCCGATTACGTCTCCCATGTACTCCTCCGGAACGATAACCTCCACCTGGAGGATGGGCTCCAAAAGAACGGGATTTGCCTTCGCCATACAGTTCTGGAAGGCCAGGTGAGCCGCTGTTTTGAACGCCTGCTCCGATGAATCAACCTCATGGTAAGATCCGTCGTCCACCGTAGCGCGGATATCCACTGTTGGGTAACCGGCCAAATAGCCCCTCTCCATAGCCTCCAAGAGGCCTTTCTCAACAGCCGGTATATACTGCTTGGGTATTACGCCTCCAACTATGGCATCCACAAACTCGAACCCGGCTCCCCTTGGCAAGGGCTCCATCTTGATCCAGCAGTCACCGTACTGACCGCGGCCGCCGGTTTGCTTCTTGTATTTGCCCTGGGCCCTGGCGGTTGTGGTAATCGTCTCCCGGTACGGCACCTTCGGCAGTTGAGTGTTCAGCTCAACCCCAAACTTCCGCTTCATTGCCTCCACGGCCACATCGAGGTGTGTGTCGCCCAAACCGGAGATAATGGTCTGACCGGTCTGCTGGTCGCGGTAGTACCGGAATGTGGGATCCTCCTCCGCCATGCGCGACAGCGCCGGACCCATCTTGTCCTCATCGGCCTTAGTCTTCGCAGTAACCGCCAAAGAGTACACCGGTTCCGGATAGGAAATCTTCGGGAAGATAATGGGGTCCGCCTTATCACACAACGTATCGCACGTGCCGGTTTCCGAAAGCTTGGCAACCGCGCCTATATCGCCGGCGCGAATATCGGCCACGGCCTCCTGCTTCTCACCGTGCATTATGTAAAGCTGGCCAACACGTTCCTCTTTATCGCGAGTGGAGTTGTAAATGTGGGAATCCGACTTCACCACCCCAGAATAAACCCGGAAGTATGTAAGCTTACCCACATACCGGTCCGCAGAAGTTTTCCAAACGAAAGCCGACGTAGGAGCATCCTCCCTGCACTCGCGCACCAGCTTCTCGTCGGTGCCCGGCCGAACCCCTTCCGGAGCGGCAACATCAACAGGGCTCGGCGCCACCTCCACAATCTGATCCATCAGGCCGGCGGTGCCGGTCATCTTGTGCGCAGAACAGCACAGAACCGGGAAGATGCTGGCCTGCTTCACGCCCTCACGCAGTCCGCGGAACACCTCTTCTTCAGTAAGCTCTTCACCCTCCAGATACTTGGTTATAAGATCGTCGTCCGTCTCCGCAACAGCCTCCAACAGCTGGTCCCGGTACTGAGAGCACACGTCGCTTAAATCCGCAGGAACATCTGCTTCGGTGTAATCCTTACCGTTGTAAACGTAAGCGCGCATGCGCACCAGGTCAACAACGCCGCGGAAGCTCTCGGCAGCCCCGATAGGAACTTGGATCGGCACCACTTTGTTGCCAAAAGTGTTCCTGAGCTGTTGCACCAAGGCCGCAAAATCGGCATTTTCTCGATCCATCTTGCTGACGAGAATCATCCGCGCCATATTGCGCTGGGCGGCAACATCCCAAACGATCTCGGTGCCAACTTCCAGGCCAGAGGCAGCGGCAGCAAGCACAAGTGCGACGTCGGCAACCCGCAGAGCGCCGTAAACCTCTCCAACGAAATCCAGGTATCCCGGGGTATCGATTAGGTTAATCTTGTGGCCCTTCCATTCCACAGGTGCCACGGCCGCGCTTATGCTGATCCCCCGCTTCTGCTCGGCGGGATCGAAATCTGTGGTGGTGGTACCATCCTCCACGCGCCCCATGCGGTCCTTAGCACCGGAAACAAACAGCATGGCTTCCACCAGCGATGTTTTGCCGGTGCCCTGATGCCCCACCACAGCAACATTGCGGATATTTTTAGCTGCATACCGGTTCATCGGCCCTCTATCCTCCTAAGCCCGCTCGCGGAAAGGCATTCCCAAATGCCTTAAAAGACTGCGGGCTTCTTCATCCGTTTTAGCGGTTGTTGTGATGATAATATCCATGCCGCGGATGCGGTCCACATCGTCGTAATTTATCTCAGGAAACACAAGCTGTTCCTTAATTCCCATGGCGAAGTTGCCGCGGCCGTCGAACGAGTTTGGGTTAACCCCGCTGAAGTCCCTCACCCTTGGAAGAGCCACATTCACTAGGCGGTCGAAAAACTCGTACATGCGCCTGCCGCGCAGCGTGACCTTGGCACCGATGCGCATGCCGGTGCGAACTCTGAAAGCCGCAATAGACTTCTTGGCTCTCGTTACAACCGGCCGCTGTCCTGTAATCAGCGAGAGTTCGCGCACAGCGGCATCAAGCTGTTTCGGATCCTGCAGGGCCGCTCCAACACCCATATTCAGCACTATCTTCTCCAGCTTGGGCACCTGCATTATATTCTTATATTTAAACTCTTCCATTAAGGCCGGAACAACTTCTTTTATGTATTTTTCTTTCAGGCGTGACAAGGCAGCTCCCCTCTTTTACACCGAATCAATCAATTCACCGCAGTTTTTGCAAACCCGAACCCTGCGCCCGGATTCTCCAATCACTCTCCGTGCACGTGTGGGCGTATCACAGCGCGGGCACACAAGCATCACATTCGAAACGTGGATCGGAGACGGCTTCTGAATGGTGCCGGTCTGAAGCTGTTGTCCTCTGGGGCCTCCAGGGCGCGGTTTGCGGTGGCGGGTAACCATATTCACACCCTCAACCACAACCCGCCCCTCCGAAGGCATAGCACGCAGAACAACGCCGCGCTTGCCCCTATCTCTGCCTGTAAGGACCAGCACCGTATCTCCCCTTCGCACGTGAAGCTTACGAACCCCTGGTGATTTACTCTGCGTCTTGGGCATAATCCTTATCTCCTAAAGCCAACAAAGAAACTTTTTTGTAAAGCAACCCTTCACAGCACCCAAGCACTGCGCCTCACAACACCTCAGGCGCAAGCGAGATGATCTTCATAAACTGGCGGTCGCGAAGCTCCCGTGCCACAGGGCCGAATATACGCGTGCCCCTCGGTTCTCCTGCCTGGTTTATAATCACCGCCGCGTTGTCGTCAAACCGAACGTAGGAACCATCTGGGCGGCGGATCGGATGCTTGGTACGCACAACCACAGCCCGCACCACATCGCCCTTTTTCACGGGGGCGCCGGGTGTTGCCACTTTCACCGTGCCAACGATCACGTCGCCGACGTATGCATATTTAGTGTTCGACCCCTTCATCACGCGGATGCACAAAAGCTCGCGAGCGCCAGAGTTGTCCGCAACCTTCAGCCTTGTATAAGGTTGTATCATCGCTACTTAGCCCTCTCCAGTATCTTGCTTACGCGCCATCGCTTCTCGCGGCTGAGAGGCCGGCACTCCATGATTTCAACTATATCGCCAACCTTGGCCTCATTGTGCTCATCATGAGCCTTATACTTCTTCGTTCTGCGCATGGTTCGCCCGTAGAGCGGATGTCTTACCAAACGCTCCACGGCAACCACCACAGTTTTATCCATTGCATCGCTGACAACGGTGCCAACGCGCACCTTTCGCTTGTTTCTCTGGACAGTTTCCATGGTCACCTACTCAACCTAAACCCGTATGCCTCGCTCATGCAAAATAAGCAGAATGCGGGCAATATCTTTCCGAACCTGCATCGGTTTGTGCTTATCTTTAAGCTGATTTGTGGTGCGCTGTACGCGAAGCTGAAAAAGCGTTTCCCTAAGCTTCTGAAGCTGTTCCAAAAGCTCCGCGTCGGTGCGCTGTCTAAGCTCTCTAGCCTTCATTGGCCACACCCTCCCCAACTGCAACTGCTTCTTGTTCCTGCTCCTGCTTGGAGGTCTCAGCGGCCTGAGCCGGCGGTGTTTCGCGCTTTATAAACCGGGTTGCAATTGGCAGTTTGTGTGCAGCCCTTCGCATGGCTTCGCGCGCCATCTCTTCGCTCACCCCGGCTATTTCAAACAGCACCCGCCCGGGCTTCACCACCGCCACCCAGCCGGCAGGAGCGCCCTTACCGCTACCCATACGGGTTTCAGCCGGCTTCTTAGTGAACGGCTTATCCGGAAAAACCCGAATCCATATCTTTCCGCCCCTTCGCACATGGCGGGTTATGGCAATTCGCGCGGCTTCTATTTGGTTGCTGGTCATCCAGCAAGGCTCAAGAGCCTGAAGCCCGTATTCTCCAAAGTGCACCGTTGAAGCGCCGGGACTAGTAACCTTGCCCTTCATGCGCCCGCGGTGCACCTTGCGATACTTAACTCTCTTGGGCATTAACATCGTGCTGAACCCCCTGTGCCGTATCCTTTTGCGCTACTCTCCGTTAGACCGACTGCGACTGCGGTTCCGGTTGCGCCCGCTTTCACGCCTCTGCGGCCGCGGCTCAAACACCGGACGAGCAGGCAGCTCGTGCTTGCCTTCAGGCAATACGTCGCCCTTATATATCCAAACCTTCACACCGATATTGCCGTAGGTGGTTTTTGCCTCCGAAAAACCGTAGTCTATATCGGCCCGCAGGGTCGTCAGCGGCACGCGGCCCTCCATTACTTTTTCCGAGCGCGCCATCTCCGCGCCCGCCAGGCGCCCCTTGCACTGAACCTTAATGCCCTTGGCGCCAAGCTTCATCGCGCGGGAAACCGCCTGCCTCATTGCGCGCTTGTAGGATATGCGCTTCTCTATCTGTTGGCAGATCGACTCCGCCACCAACTGCGCGTCCAGCTCGGGGTGGCGTATCTCCTCCAGCGATACACTCACGTCTTTATTCGTAAGCTTCTCCAGCGCTGCTATCATTTCGTCGATCCCGCGTCGACCGCGCCCTATAATAACCCCGGGCCGAGCAGTATGCACCTTCAAAAGAACCTTGTTAGCCACGCGCTCTATCTCTATGCGAGAGATACCGGCGCCAGGTGCATACTCGCGAATAAACTTGCGAATCTTTAAATCTTCCTCAAGGAGATCCGGATAGGTTTTTTTATCGGCGTACCAGCGGCTCTCCCAATCCTTTATGATTCCGATTCTGAGACCTATGGGATGTACTTTTTGCCCCAATTTATTTCCTCCCCCGTGCCTATCCACCGCGCTTCCGCTGAGTTTGAGTCCTTTCACCAACCACAACGGTGATGTGGCTGGTGCGCTTGAGTATTCGATAGGCGCGCCCCATAGCTCTTGGCCTTATGCGCTTCATAGAGGGACCCTGATCCACGTAGCATTTGGTGATTACCAACTCCTCCGGATCAAGGTCGAAACGATCCAAAGCATTGGCCGCCGCCGACTGAACCACCTTTCGAATGATGGAGGCGGCCCTGTTCGGAAGAAATCTCAGCAACTGCATGGCCTCAGGCACAGGTTTCCCCCGCACCAAATCGATCACCAACCGCGCCTTGGTTGGGGTTATGCGGACATACCTGGCCACAGCTCGGGCCTCATGCGGTTGTTGCGTTTGTTGCATAGTGCATTATCCCCCGCTTCTCACTTCAGGGCCGTGCTTCGCTCGGTATGATGCCCGTGGCCCCTGAACGTTCGCGTTATGGCGAACTCGCCGAGTTTGTGTCCAACCATGTTCTCGGTGATGAACACCGGAACGTGTTTCCGGCCATCATACACCGCTATTGTATGTCCGACCATGCTTGGGAAGATAGTGGACCTGCGCGACCAAGTCTTGATGATGCGCTTTTCACCCTTCTTGTTCATTTCCTCTATCTTCTTCAGCAGTTTCGGATCTGCGTAAGGCCCTTTTTTAAGTGATCGTCCCATACCAGTACTCGCCTACCTCCCAGCACTACCGCCGCCGGCCCTAAAGTTTTCAGGCCAGGCTTTTCGGTTTTCACGCATTGCGTCGCTTGATGATAAACTTACTGCTCGGCTTCTTACGCCGCCGAGTTTTCACACCCAGCGCGGCTTTGCCCCACGGCGTTTGCGGAGTCTTCCGCCCCACCGGCGCCTTGCCTTCGCCGCCGCCGTGCGCGTGGTCACGCGGGTTCATCGCCACACCCCTAACCGCCGGCCGTATGCCCAGCCAGCGGCTCCTACCCGCCTTGCCAAGCGAGATATTCTCGTGGTCGGGGTTGCCAACCTGACCAACAGTTGCCATGCACTCCACGTGCACCATCCGCATCTCGCCGGACGGCAGGCGCAGTGTGGCATACTTCCCCTCCTTAGCCATCAACTGCGCGCCTGTCCCGGCACTGCGCACCAAAACCGCGCCCTTGCCGGGCATCAACTCGATCGCATGCACCGTGGTGCCGACGGGTATGCATCTAAGTGGAAGCGCGTTCCCCGGCTTTATGTCCGCATCCGGCCCGGCCATAACCGTATCGCCCACCTGCAAACCAAGCGGTGCAAGTATATACCGCTTCTCACCGTCGGCGTAGTGCAGTAGGGCGATCCGGGCAGACCTGTTCGGATCGTACTCAATTGCTGCAACTTTTGCCGGTACGTTCCACTTGTCCCGCTTGAAGTCGATAATCCTGTACAGACGCTTGTGGCCGCCGCCTTTATGCCTGCACGTTATCCGCCCCTGGGCGTTTCGACCGCCGGTTTTGTGCAGAGGCGCAGTAAGCGACTTCTCCGGTTCCGTCTTCGTTATCTCTTCAAAAGTGCTTACCGTCATGAACCGGCGACCCGGCGTCGTCGGTTTAAACTGCCTTAATGCCATCTCTTATAATCCTCCAAACAGATCGATCTTCTGGCCGGGTGCCAGTGTAACTATCGCTTTTTTCCAATCCGGAGTTTTTCCCTCACTCAGCCGTCCCAAGCGGCGCCTCTCGCCCTTAACGATCATTGTGTTCACCCGAACCACATTCACGTTGAATATCTTCTCAACAGCTCTGCGGATCTCTATTTTATTTGCGTCCTTAGCCACCTTAAAGGTGTACTTACCCTGCTCAGCCGCTTTCATCGACTTTTCGCTGAGGATCGGACGCTCTATTATGGTGTATGGGTCCTTCATCGCGCCAGATTCTCCTCCAACTTACGCAGGGCATCAGCCGTGCCCAGTATTCGGTCGGCCCACAGAACATCTCTTATGGCCAGGTTCGGGGCCACCCGCAGTTGAACATTGGGCAGATTCGCGCTGGCACGCCTGAGAGTTTCGTCGTACTCCGAAACCACAACCAGCGTTTTGCCTTCTATACCCAAACGACTAAGCAGAGCCACCATTTCCTTTGTTTTAGGAGCCGGCAGGCTGAGGTCATCCACCACAGTTACCGCGCCCTCCGCAAGCCGCGCAGACAAGGCGTACATCATAGCGGCACGCTTCTCTTTTTTGTTTATAGACTTATTGTAGTCGCGCGGCTTAGGGCCGAAAACCACGCCGCCGTGCGTCCAAATCGGCGAGCGGATACTGCCGTGCCTGGCCCTTCCAGTTCCCTTTTGGCGCCAAGGCTTCCTTCCGCCGCCGGACACTTCACCGCGGGTTTTTGTGCTTGCTGTGCCCTGCCTGGCATTCGCCAGTTCTGTTACCAGCGCACGGTGCACCACTGCCTCGCCGCCCTGCCTGCCGAAAACCTTTTCGCTCAGCTCCAGCGAGCCCGTTTGTGTTCCGTCCTTGCTCAACACCGATACGGAAGGCATCACTTCGCTCCTCTCACTGTAACCAAGCCGCCGCTGGGTCCCGGAACAGCGCCTTTCACCAAAAGCAGGTTCTTCTCGGGCAGAACGCGCACAACCTTCAAGCGCTTA
>JBMFPP010000079.1:0-8581 GCA_049969055.1 Armatimonadota bacterium
CTTCCGCCTTCAAGAAGGAAAAATCGGACTGGTAATAGCCGACGTAGCCGGCAAAGGCGTTAAAGCCGCCATGAACGCCAGCATGATCAAACACGTGCTCCGCGCTTACGCCCGCCGCAGTGAAAGTACTGCTGAAACGGTAAGACAGCTTAACGACGCCGCCATTTCAGAGCTGGACCCAAGCTCCTTTGTCACTCTTTTCTACGGCGTTCTTGACCTAGATACAGGCTCCCTGCGCTACACAAACGCCGGGCACGAGCCACCTCTCCTCCTCAGGGCCTCTAAAAAAGAGGCGGTGTGGCTCGAAACAACATCGGGCGTGGTTGGTGGAACGCTTCCGTCCGTCTTCACCGAAGCCGAAACAGCTCTGGCCTCCGGAGACGAACTACTTCTCTACACCGACGGCCTCTCCGAAGCCCGGGGCAAAAGCGGCTTCCTGGGCCCAAAATGGATAGAAGCGGCACTGAAAAACGCCCCGGAAGCGCCTGCCCAGGAAAAAGTGGAACATATAGCCGAACTCCTTAAAAGGGACACCAGCGGCAACATCCGCGACGATGTTGCCCTCCTGCTTCTTAAATTTCTGTGAACCGCAAAAACTCAACGTGACGCAAAACCCCCTCTTTCGTTTATTCACATGGAGGAACCGGAAATGACCGACGAGGATATCGTGAAGCGGGTTCAGTCCGGCGACCGCATGGCATTCGTGGAGCTTCACAAGCGCTATTACCAGCGCATATGGCGCTATGCCCGCAGATCGGTTGTGGACCCGGACACCGCTAGCGATATCGCATCCGAGACTTTCCTGCGCGCCTATCGCTCTATAGACAGATTTAAAGTTCGCCGCGACGGATCTTTCGGTGCGTTCCTTTTCAGAATCGCTTCTAACCTGCTTACCGACCGCGCCAGAAGACAGCCGAAGTTCCAGCAGGTTTCATTGGAGGATGTGCAGGACCTTGTAGAACATGTTCCCAGCGAGGAACCAATACCTTTGGAACAAATTCTGCAGGAGGAGAGAGCTGCCCGCGTGCGGAGAGCCCTTGCTCAACTGCCGCTGTCGGATCGGCAGATTATACTCCTATCTTACGAGAAAGGCCTTTCCGTAAAAGAAATAGCATCTATCATGGGAAAGCCGTCGTCAACGGCCGTCACATCGCACCTTCACAGGGCGCTGTGCAAGCTTAGGAATCTGCTGATGAGGGCAGAATCCAACTTATCGGAAGGAGATACGCAAAGTGCTCTGGAAAAAACAGAAGAAGCAGGATCCCCCGACTAAACTTTGGGAGTTCATCTCCCAAATCCGAAACGGACGCACATCCGAGGACGATGCGGAGATAAAAGAGCTTCTAACTGTGGCCAGCATGGTTGGAACGGCCCTTTCCGCCGACACCGAAACCGGCCCTGAAGACGAATCGCGCGCACAGCTCACCGCAGTTATACAAAAAGATCTACAGGAACGTCAGCTCAGGGCGGCTGTATCCGGCACGCGCTGGTGGTCGGCCGCCGCTGTTGCCGGGTGGACTGCAGCCCTCGTCTGCATCGCCCTGTTGAGCTACAACACAGGCATCCGCGTCGGCCTGGCCCGAACCGAAGCTCAAATACGCCAAACTCAGCAAATGCTGGCAAAAGCCGTGCAGAACGTGCACCGCATGTCGCAGCAGCTTTCTCAGATGCAGATGATCGCAGCCGGCCCAAATCGTCACGGATTCCGAAACCCAGACCTTGCAACCGCGGCAACCAGAGACGGCAGTGTATCCACGCGCATCCCAGGCGGCGAAACGACCAAACCACCTTACGAAGCAGCCAACACTTCACAAAACCCACAGGATCCGGCGCAAATCCAGGAACAAGCCCGCTTAATGCGCGAGGGCTACGATAGAGTGCTTCGAGGCGATTGGGAGGGCGCGGTCCAAAGCTTCCAAAAAGCCGCCGAACTTGCTCCCGAGCAGGAATCTGCGCTGGATGCCCTCCACGCGGCCGCGCAGATATGCCGCGGGCCGTTGAACGATCCGCGCAGAGCCGCGGAATTCAGTCAAAAAGAGCTCAAGCTGGCGCGATTGCTGTTGCGGCAAAACGCCGGCCAAGGAGACGTTCAGATTCGAGTCGCGCGTGCTTTCGAAACAGCTGGCCTTATGGACGGCAACCCAGACCTGCTTGCCGAAGCCGTTCGCCTCGATGCCAAAGGGGGAACGGAATCTTCTCCTTAAAACCGTCGCTCAAATCCAAATAACACGTCCGGCGCCTTTCAACCCCTGGCGCCGGACGTTTGCTTTTTAGAAAACCTCAAAACCCCACACCCAACCCAAGTCGCACAAAACCACCCCGCATCCTCGTAAACCGCAAAATACTTGATAATAATACACTCAAAAATGCTGCTTGAATGTTTAAGATTAAATGTTAGCGGGTATTAATATGGCGGAAGCGAAAAACAAACAATCCTCCGAAAGAGGGGATTAAGGAGGTGAGAGTTATGGCGAAGCGCGGTACTGAAATCACTCGAAGGACGGAGAGCGGGCTGACCCGGTGGGATCCTTGGAAAGAGTTTCAAGAGATGAGGCGGTTTATGGATGACATGTGGGACAGGTTCTTCGGCAGGTCTTTCTCGCGCCTCTTCCCTGAAGTAGGCGACTACGTCTGGAGGCCGCCGGTGGACCTGTACGAGACGGACGACGAGCTGGTGCTGCGGTGCTACCTGCCCGGCCTGCGCAAAGAGGATATCAACCTCGATGTCACCGAGACCAATGTGAGCGTGCACGGCTCTTACCCCGAGACCGAGCCGAAGGACGTCCAGTGGCACACCAGGTGCTTCGAGGGCGGCACCTTCTCCTTGAGCTACGACCTGCCGGTTGAGATACAACCGGACAAGGTGAAGGCCACCTACACCAACGGCGTCCTGGAAGTGCACCTGCCGAAGTCCGAAGCCGCCAAACCTCACCGGGTCAAGGTGACGGTCGAGGGATAAACCCCGCCGTTCCCTCCTCAGACAAACGGCTGTCTTGAACTAACGCGAGCGCGGTGGATCCAACCCACCGCGCTCTTCCTTTTTTAGTACCAAAGTACCAACACCCAGAGGTACCCACAGATATTGGATTAAACTCCGTTTTCATGTATCCTTATGCTAAGACTCAGGGGTGCATAGGCAAAGGCAGTTTTCTATGCAACCACCGATCGTGAAGAATGTAACATAATCTCACAATTTGCCCCGCGCTCGGCAACCGAAAAAACAGTGGAGGGGTCTTAATGAAACCCAAACAGCTGCTGACCATCGGCTTGGCGGCGGTGTGCGCATTTTCAGCGTCTGTTTCAACCGCCGCTGTCCAAAGAGGCGACGCAAACAAAAACGGCAAAATCGATCCGCCGGACGCTTTGATAGCCCTGAAGATGGCTGTTGCTCTCACCGACAAGATATCCCCGGATGTCCCCTTCATCGCCGATGTTTCCCCGTTCCCAAGCGGAGACGGCAGGGTTGGCGTGGACGACACCATCCGCATACTCAGATTCTCGGTTGGATTGATACCGCCGGACCAGTTCTTCCCCCCTGCCAACAATCCAGAAGCAACCATCCGCACCAGCCTGCACGGCTCTGGTATTGGCAAGCGGATATGGTACTGGGCGGAAAACGGCGGCTTTGAGGGAATCAGCGGCAAAACTTACGAAGAGCTGGCGTGCAAAGGCTGTCACCAACCGAAGTGCGATAACTGCCACGAAGCCGCAGGCTCTCCCGTGCCGCAATCCAAATGCGAGGGCTGTCACGGCCGCCAAATGGCTGAAGTGAGGCAGGGCTATTCTGACGTCCACCGAGATAAAGGCATGGGGTGCACCTCCTGCCATACCAAACGCGAAATGCACGGGAACGGAATGATTTACGCATCTATGCTGGAACCCGGCGCTATGGATGCCAAGTGCGAAAACTGCCACCCCACCGATAAATTGCCACAAAACACCGCCCACACCATCCATTCGGCAAAGGTGGACTGCAGTGCCTGCCACATGCAGAGCGTTGTAACTTGTTACAACTGCCACTTCGAATCTGAAATCAATGAGGGTAAGAAGGTTCCGTACGGGCAGTTCAAGAATTGGCTCTTCCTCTTGAACCGAAACGGCAAGGTGTACCCGGCAAACTTCCAAAGCGTCACCTACCAGGGCAAAAGCTTTGTGGCAATGGCACCGTTCTACGCGCATACGATCACCGGCTCGGCACGCAAATGCGAAGACTGCCACAACAGCCCTGCGGTTCAACAGTACAAACAAACCGGCAACATCGATGTGGTTAAGTGGAACGAAACTGCCGAAAAACTGGAGCCCATTCAAGGCGTGGTGCCGGTTATACCCAACTACAAGACCAACATGCGGTTCGATTTTGTGGACCTGAAAGACGGCAAATGGCAGTTCCTGAAAACCGGCGTTGACCAATTCCAGATCATGTGGGGAGAACCGCTAACCGAGGAACAAATGAAGAAACTGGCGCGGTAACCAATCCGCAAAGAGTTTGCCGCCCCGGTTGCTTTCCTGGTTTTCGGCAAACTCTTATGGCAGCCTCCAAAACCAACAAAGCACCTGCGGCTCTATAAAGCGCGGTGCTTTGTTTTTTTGGCAGTTTCTGCACAGTTCAAGCCAGCCTGGTGCGCACGGCATAAAGCGCCAGCTCAACACGGCTTTCCAAACCAAGCTTATCCAAAATCCGGCGCAGGTGATTTTTCACCGTTTGCTCGCTGAGCCCCAGCTTGCCGGCGATCTCCTTGTTGGCCAACCCTTCCACCACCAAAGCCACCACCTCTATTTCACGCGGCGTCAGCACAGCCCGGCGCTCTTCGGCACTCAGACCGCGCCGAACCGACTCCACCCAATGCGCCGTAAGCCCGGGGCCGGCATAATATCCGCCGGCCGCTACGGTCCGCACAGCCTCCAGCAAACGCTCCGGCGGAGCAGACTTCGCTATGCATCCCCTCGCCGATGAACGAAACGCCACCAAACAGCACTCCTTCAGCTTTTCCAAAGCATCACTTGAAAGGCGAAAGCCGCCGGGGTTTGCCAGCAACCGACGCACCGTGCACTCTTCGTCCGTATGATCCACCATCACAACAACACGGCAGTCCGGATACTCCCTCGCAAGAGCCGGAAGCATATCCTTATCCAAAGCCGTAAAGCGGGCATCCAGCAAAAGCATGCCGGGACGCTGGCCTTCCACAGCTGGTTTCACATCCCCAGGGCTGTTAACCTCGCCAACCACTTCGAATCCAGAATCCGAAACCAGAACGCTTCTGACACCCAAACTCAAAAGCGGCTGTTCCAAAGCCAGCAAAATTCTCACAGCACCTGCACTCAGAGCACACATTTCCCTTTCACGGTGAAAACCACTCGGGCTTTGCCGAATATACCTGAAGCTCCTGCGCGGCTCGAATACCAGCCTCGCTCTCCGGGCTTACGCGAAACGCTTTCTCAAAAAACGAGACCGCACCGGCTTGGTCTCCGGCGTTTTTCCTCGAAACCCCCAAATTGTAGTATAGCGTTGCTAAGCTCTCCCGTGCATCCAACGCCTCCGCACTCCCCGGGGCTATCGAAAGAACCGTCTCCCAACACCGAGCGGCGGCGGCAGTATTGCCCAAGCGGTAGTAAAGATCCCCCATCTCTTTGAAAGCTGTAACGTTCTTCGGATCGATCTGCACAGCCCTGGTGTACAACCCCAAAGCCTTGTTCGCATCGCCGCGCTCGGCTTCCACCCGCGCCGCCAAAACCAAAGCCACCGAAGCATTCGATGCGGCGATCCTGCCTACCTCAGTTCCGGCATAAGCTCTGGCGATCTCCGCATACTGCTGTGCCGCAAGCTCGTACTGCTTCGCCTCAAAGCTGGTCCTGGCCTGTGCAAAAAGCTCCTGCATCCTTCGCTGTTGCAGAGCGTGCACATAGTTCGCGTACGCCGTGCGAACCGCCACAGCCGCAAGCAGAATAAACGTTCCAAGCAAAATACCCACCAAAAGTGCATACAAAAACGATTTGCGAAAAGCCGCAGAAGGCTCCGTGGTGGGCACAGAAAGAGCTGAAGAGCTGTCCATCTGAACCGTAGGCCCACCCACCCCGGCAGAAACACTTGGAGCCTGTAAACCTCCCGCAGACCCAATGCCAACCGGTACAGCCTGCGAAATCCCAGCGCGCAGATCTGCCGCCATCTCAACGGCCGACTGATACCTCTCGGCGGGGTTCTTGCGCAAAGCTTTCATAACCACTTCCCTCAACCACTCCGGTACTCCGTCCGGCGGCTGGGGATCAACCATGGTGATCTGGTAAGTTATGGCGGCAATAGACTCACCAACAAACGGCTTTTGACCAGTCAGCACCTCGTACAAAACCACGCCCAAAGAAAACAAATCCGTCCGCTCGTCAACCTGGCGGCCGGCAATTTGTTCCGGAGACATGTAGCTCGGTGTACCGAATATCCTCCCATCCGAAGTTAAGCTCGGCTCCGTCATTATGCGGGCTATTCCGAAGTCGGTAATCTTTACATGCCCGTTTGGAAGCAGATGAATGTTCTCCGGCTTTATATCTCGGTGCACAACTGCGTTGGAATGGGCGTAAGCCAGCGCGTCCAGCACCTGAAGAGCTATCTCCACAGCGCGGTCAACTGCCAGCACACCTCTCATTCGAAGCTCTTCCCTAAGGGTGTGCCCATCCAGGTACTCCATGGCGATGAAGTACCTTCCCTCGCTCTCTCCAACCTCGTATATGGTCACAATGTTTGGATGAGAGAGACTGCCGGCGGCCTTTGCCTCGCGGTAAAACCGCTCTATGCGCTCACGGCGCTCCGCACCAGTGAGGTTGGGCGGCAAAACCAGCTCCTTCACGGCCACTCGCCGCCCAATAGCAGGATCGATCGCTTCGTAAACCACGTCGTTGCTGCGGGCGATCTCGCGCACAATTTTATAGCGCCCTATCGTGCCGATTGCTTCCATTGCTCTCGCACCTGCTTCACAATTCCAGGCAGCAGCTCAACAACCGCGTCCACTTCCTCCTGCGTGGTCGGACGCCCCAAGCTGAATCGAACGGACGACGAAGCCAGCTCCCGCGGAACACCCATGGCCAAAAGCACATGAGACGGCTCCAAAGCCCCAGACATACACGCCGAACCGCCGGAACACGCCACCCCGGCCAAATCCAATGCCAACAGCAGAGTCTCGCCGTCAGCGCGCTCGAAGCTCACGTTCGCAATACCGGGAAGCTTCTCCTTGGGATGTCCGTTCAGGTGAACCCCTTCCACCCTTTCCAAGATACCGCAAACAAGCCGCTCCCGAAGGGCCTGCATTTCCGCGGCATGCTCCCCCATAGATGCGCAGGCAATTTCCAAAGCCGTCGCCATGCCGACTATACCTGCCACATTCTCCGTACCGGCGCGGCGCTCCCGCTCCTGAGCACCCCCTAAGATCATTGGGCTCAGCTTCACGCCGCTCCTAACAACCAGCGCCCCAGTCCCCTTCGGGCCGTAAAACTTGTGCGCAGACAAACTCACCATATCCACTGGAAGCTCCGAGAAGTTCAGCGGCACAGCCCCAACCGCCTGAACCGCATCAACGTGGAACAGTGCGCCGCGCTCTTTAGCCACCCTGCCGAGCTCTTTCACCGGCTGAATCGTCCCAACCTCGTTGTTTGCAAACATAATCGTCACCAAATCGGCCGGCTTATTCAGAGCAGCTCGCAAATCATCCGGCGAAACAACACCATACTTGTCAACAGAGAGCACCTCAACCTCGCACCCAAAACCGCGCAGAGACAAAACCGTGTTTAGTACCGAATGGTGCTCGGTAGCGGCGGTTATCACCCGGGGAACCCCGCCGGCCCTCAACTTGGCTTCCACAACCCCGCGAACGGCCAAATTGTTTGCCTCCGACCCGCTGGCGGTGAACACCACCTCGGAAGCGCGGCACCCCAAGCACGCTGCAATCCGATCACGCGCTCCATCCACTGCATCGCGGGCTTCCCTCCCGAAAGAGTGTTGACTGGATGGATTACCGAATATAATAAAGTGGTACGGCTCCATAGCGCGAACCACTTCCTCCAGCACTGGAGTCGTGGCCGCGTAGTCTAGATATATCCTTTTCACCTGCACTGCATGCGCAACAGTTATGCTGTAGGGGGCCGTTGAATTTAGCCGTGGTTTGGCGCTAGCCCAATCAGATTCTACCCCCATGCAGGCAAGAATACAAGCAGAAAGAGTGTGCCTGTCAATACATCCGAACGAACGCCAAAGGAGGAGCGAATGGAACAAACACCCATAGACCCGAAATTCACAGAAGCCGCTATTGAAGCGTTCTTGGAGGGACATCCAAGAGCCGCCGAATGGAAAGAGTGGCGAAAAGCTCTGGCGGCAAAGTTAGAAGCCCTGCGCGAGGAAAAAAAATCACTGCCTCCGGATGCGGATACATCCGAACTCGATGCGCAAATCGCCGAGATCGAGCACTACATCGCCGTCCTCGATGAAGAAGCCGCCATAACCGAATTTGTTGAGGATTCTATCCGGGCCGCAGTAAGCGCTACAGCCCTGGAGATGATAGACTCAGTTGAAGAAGAAACCGAAGAATAGACCAATCACTGC
>JBMFPP010000080.1:0-8547 GCA_049969055.1 Armatimonadota bacterium
AGAAAGCCACGCTGAATGCGTGCGCTCCACGGTCTCGGATGAAGCCGCCGCCGAAGTCCATAAACCATCGGAAGTTGAAGTGACAGCGCAGAGGGTTGTACGGCACCCATCTGGCGGGGCCGAGCCACAAGTCCCAATCCAGCTCTTTTGGAGGATCTCGATCCGGCTCCCAACCGCCGCTTGGGTTGCTTTCGTGCCAAAATTCGACACGGGTAACGCGGCCCAGCTGACCGTTGCGGATGTACTGGCATGCCGCTCTGGCGTCAGGTGTTGAGCGGCCCTGCGCTCCAACCTGTACAACTCTGTTGTACCGCCTGGCGGCGTTGATCATGGCGCGGCCTTCTTCCAATGTACGACACGCGGGTTTTTCCACGTACACATCTTTGCCGGCCTGGCACGCGTGCACAGTTTGAAGCGCGTGCCAGTGGTCTGGGGTAGCGATAATGACAGCATCGATATCCTTTCGGTCGAGGATACGGCGGTAATCTTTGCAGAGGAACGGGGTGCCTTCCACACGCCTGGCCGCATTGGCCAAATGCCTCTCATCCACGTCACACAGAGCCACAGTATCTCGGGTGACGTGGCCTGTACCCATACCGCCTGTGCCGATTACGGCGATGGCGATGCGGTCGTTGGCACCAGGCCTTCCAGGAGCGGCCAAGACTCCGCTTGGGATAATGTACGGCAGGCCGAATGTTGCCGCCGCCCCCTGCAGAAAGCCGCGTCTTGAGAGTTTAGATTGGTCCGACATAGATTAATCACCTCCAATTCGCGCGAGGACAGACGCAGAAATCGTTTGCAGTTCGCCGCTTGGGCCAAATTAACAACTGTTTTGTCAGCGGTTTGCGCGGTGTATTGCAGACTGCACCATAATCCTTCTACGATGGGTTTTTATGGAGTCCTTCGGCTTTGGGCTCAGCGTTTTGTGAGGGATTGGAGCGGCTGGAGTGAGCACAAGGAGCCGCGCCATCTGATTTCGGCACGGCTCCAAAGCGAGTCGAGAAAACAAACGGTGGATTCCTCACAATCTTGCGCGGTATGTTAATCCGGCGCTTGCCTTAGAGAGTCCGGGGGAGAAGATGTCTATCTGGAATCGGTCTGCCAGAAGGGCGCGGATGCCGATGTTTATATCGCGCCCGCCCGGTACTGGGAGCGAAGAACCTCCTCTAAATCGGAATTTTCTGACTGTATCTGCCAGGAGCCACAGGTTTTTGGAGAGGCGGTAGTCAAAGCCGCCGAACGGCCCCTTCAAACGCGGTTGAGGGTGGTCGTGGTTGGCACCCCAGCCGAGATGTACTCCCAGCCGGCCCCAGTGTTTAGACATGACCGCGTATCTTTCCCAATACATCACGGATTCACCCAGCTCGCCGAAGTTCGCCGTTACGTCTTGAGCGCCAACAGCCAATGCAGGACGGCGGGCTGTCTCGCGCATAAGAAGCAGTTGTATGCTGGCCATTCGGTCAACGTTCCAGCCGGATTTGGCGGTTCCTGGATCTACGTTTTGGAGGAAGAATTTCTGAGCCCAGAGGTTGCCGCTTAGATTGGTTAGGCGGACCGTCATCTCCAGGTTCGGAAGCATACCAAGGGTGATGAACTGGGCCATTGTTCCATGCCCCGGATGCCTCCTCGAGAAGTTTCTGAACTCTTTAGAGAGGAAGTTCGCGCCGAACGAGATGCTTCCGTACGGCTCAACATCGGCTGTGGGCACGAAGAGCAGGCCGGTGGAGCCTGAGAGTGATGGCCCGATGTTCTGTCGGGTCTCCACGGCGTGCTGGATTCTGGCGGCGCCTTCGGTTTCGGGGCGCAGGTACTCAACATATTCTTTCAAGTATGAGGGGAACATGAGGAGCCGCCAGTCATCTGTAAACGGGATGTCTGGAAGGGTTGTGGCTCTAGGGCTACCTGTGGAGCGGTAGGTGTAGTTAAAAGTTCGCTCGGGGCGGATCCTCAGACCGGATGGGTTCGGCAGGGTTGAGCCGGAAAGTGGAAGCACTATTCCGACGGAAAGCAGTTGTCCACGGTTGGTGTCGGCGTAAGACACCACAAACTCCCTCTGCTTGAAGGCGCTGATGAGGGATACACTAAAACCTTCGTCTTCATCGATTTCCGGGAGGCCGTATTCCGGTGCTCCTATGAATCGGCCGTAGCGGGTGAGGATAGTGAAATCCAAGCCGCGGAGTTTGTGCCGCCACGAGACGAGGGCCGGGTTCCGTTTGTAGTCGCCCGACCAGGTTTTTCCGGTTACACTGGCCAATTCAACCGAGAGGGCATCGGATGCTCCCGGGAACAGGTGAACCAATGTGCCGCGGCTTCCCGTATATTGGGTGGAGAACCTTCCCAACTCGGCAGTGGCGAAGGTACGTGCGCCAAGGTTGTGCGTGTAGTAAACCAGGCCGCGCGCCGGCGAGCGGTGGGTGCTGTATCCGGCGCGGTTGAGCGGTATCCATTCTTGGAACCGCGCCATAAGCCCCGGGACGAATGGCGCTTCGATGCCGATTCTGGACCGGACCTGGAAGCCTTTTGGGTTGGCACCTGCCGGGGTGGTGAAACTGCCAAAAAGCCCTGCACCGACCGTGATGTCCACCCGACCGAAGCTTTGGTTGGCGGTGCCGGGCAGTCCTGGTGGTGCTACCGAGGTTTTCATCTCCCTCAAAAGCTCTTCGGAGCTTATTTCGCCGGCTGAGAATTTTTTGTATGCGGATGCTGGTACTTCAACTTTGTAGAGGGGAACACCCACCCAATGCCCGATTGCCACTATCTGCGCACCTTCGGAAGCGGTTTCACAGGCGAGTGACAGCACAATGCGGAGGGCATCGACCTCCCATCGGTATTTGCGGTTTTCGTATCGAATGGTGACGATGTTGTCACTTTCTTCCACAGATACGTTTTCGAAGCCGGCTTCGATCAATCGAGCGGCGAGGGGATGTGGGGCGGCTTCTTCGCGCGGTTTGATCCAGTCGGTTTCGGCAACAGTGTCGCCGGGGACAACGGCGGCGCCGCCGGCAACCTTCAGCACCTTTGCTACCGCGCTGTCCTGGCGCACCTGAAGCACCTGCAGTCGGGCAATTTCCGCCCCATTGCGCAGAACCACCAGCTCTTCGCCAGCTTTCAAGCGTTCGGGGGTGTCTGTGGAGACAATAACCGAGTCGACCCTCACAGCTTCAATTTTGCCGATTTCAGCCAGAGCGCCGAAGGCCGTTGAAGCGGCAGTGATTGTGAGTGCGAGGGTTAACAGAAAACGCCAAAGGGTCAATCTAATCACCTTCCTGAGAGTTGAGGTTGAATTGAGCATGGTTGCACAGAGCGGGCTGGCGGTTTGATTATATCGGTGGATATGATGGGTGTCAAATGAGGCGTTCAGTGTAGTGGTCGGAGCTGTGAGCAGGCGCTTCAAAAGGAGACGCGCTAGGGACAGCGAAGTATCAAACGGTTTTGAAAATTCGGTTGTGGGGTGAAGCATAATGCAAAAGGTGAAGACGGAATGTCCGAACTGGGAGCGCAACAACAAAGAATGTCCGTGCAATTATGACTGTGAGCGCCATGCGATATGCTGTGAATGCATTGCTTACTACAGGCGTGCGGGCAGTCCGCCGGCCTGCATGAAGAGCAAGTAGCGGTTGGGCATTAGATGGTGAGGAGGGGCACCGAACGAGCGGCTCGGGTGCCCCTTTTCGTTTTTGGTTGCGGTGCAGTCGTTTTGTGGAGTAGAACGGCGTTTAGAAGGGTACTTAAAGATGTGCAAATACTTTTCGTTTGCGGAGGTGGTTTATGCCACAGCCAGCACAGCAGAGTCTTGGCAATCTGCGTGAAGCTCTTCTGTGGGAGCCGTTGGACGGCGGTAGGGTTAGGTGCGATTTGTGCGCCCACCGCTGTGTTATTTCGGACGGCCGCGTAGGGATTTGTCGGGTGCGCTGCAACCAAGGCGGCAAGCTCTACACAATGGTTTACGAGCTGGCGGTGAGCGGCGCGGTTGACCCGATAGAGAAGAAGCCGCTTTTTCACTTTTTGCCCGGAACCACGTCGTTCTCGGTGGCAACGCCAGGATGCAATTTCTCGTGCAAGTTCTGCCAAAATTGGGACATATCGCAGATGCCGAAGGAGTTTGAGGGTCGCATAGAGGGTACGCGCCTCCCGCCGAAGAGGGTGGTTGAGCTTGCCGTTTCACGTGGGTGCCGAAGCATTTCCTACACTTACACGGAGCCAACTATCTTTTTCGAATACGCCTACGATACGGCACGCGAGGCAGTTGCGGTGGGTCTGAAGAACGTATTCGTCACAAACGGCTTCATGACCCCGGAAATGCTGGGGATGATGAACGGCTACCTGCACGCGGCGAACGTGGATCTGAAATCTTTTAACGACGAGTTCTACAGGCGCGTGTGCGGCGGGCGTTTGCAACCCGTGCTGGATTCGATTGCACTTATGCACAAGATGGGAATTTGGGTGGAGGTAACCACTTTGGTTGTTCCCGGTTCCAACGATTCGGAGGAGGAGCTGAAGAGCATTGCAGGGTTCATAGCTGGCATAAGCCGGGATATACCATGGCATGTTTCCAGGTTTCATCCGGATTACAAGATGACCGACCGCGGTGCAACGCCGATTTCGGTTATACGCCGGGCAGTTGAGATAGGCCGCGAGGCCGGGCTTAAGTTCGTTTACGCGGGGAATGTGCCGGGAGAGGAAAGCGAGTCGACCTTCTGCCCCAAGTGCGGCACCGCCCTTATACGCCGGCACGGGTTTTGGATTCTGGAAACCAGATACACAGTTTCCGCAGACGGCGGCGCGTACTGCCCGGACTGCAAAGAGGCAATTCCGCTTGTTTTGGACAGTTCTGCTTAGCCAACCTGCCTGTCGACAGACAGGTGAGGTGGTTTGGGACGCCGTCAGGGGGTGGTGCGTATGCCGGTGTTCCGCTACAAAGGCCGAGATAATCTTGGAAAAAACGCGGTGGGCATAATTTGGGCCGAAAGCAGATCGGATGCTGTTAAAAGGCTTCGCGAGCGCGGGATTTGGCCTACGCTTCTGCGTGAGAATACCCCGCGGCTTGTTGCGCGCTTGTCAGATGCGGTGCTGGGGAAGGCCTCGTCGAAATCCTTGGCGGTGGTTTACCGTCAGCTGGCGACAATGCTGGAATCGGGAATGGGGGCGGTTCGGGCGGTGACTCTGCTGAGGGATACGATTTCCGAGCATCGGTTGAAGGGCGCACTGGAAGATGTGCTGGCCGTGGTTAAGGAAGGTTACCCTGTATCCGACGGTTTGCAGATGCGGGAGAAGCTTTTCGGACCGACAGAGGTGGCGATGTTCCGCGCCGGCGAGAGGTCTGGCCGCTTGAGCACCATGCTGAGGCGCGCGGCGGACAGCTGTGAGTTCCAACACCGCCTGCTGTTGAGGATACGTGGTTTGCTGACCTACCCGGCTATTTTGCTGGCGGCATGGATGGTAATTCCCGGCGTTCGGCTGTTGGTTTTGAATGGATTTGAGGCTTATTTTGTCGGCGCGCTTCTGCCGAACTTGGTTGCGCTTGGCAAGTTGTTGGCAGTTATTTTGGCCACCCGCGTTCTTCTGCTTAATGTAAGTGCATTTGCGCGGGTGTACGACGAGGTGAAACTTGCACTGCCGGTGCTGGGGGGCGTGGTACGGAAGCTGACTGTTGCCAGGTTTGCACGGAGTTTGGCAGATTTGTACAATGCTGGGGTGGGGCCTGCGGAGGCGGTTCGCCTGGCGGCTGAAGGGTGCGGGAACCGCGCGTTGGCGGCCGTGCTTGGGCGGGCGGTGCCGGTGCTTGCGGCCAACAGCTCTCTTTCGGATGCTTTGGCGGTTACCGGCGCTTTGCCTTCTTCGGTTCTGCAGATGGCGGCTGCCGGCGAGCAGTCCGGAACTGTGGACGAAGCGCTCACGAGAGCGGCTGAATATCTGGAAGCTGAGGCGTTGGGCACAATGGAGGCAAGCTTGCCGGTGGCGAGGGTCGTGGTTTGGGCACTGGTGGCGGTCCCTCTGATTTTGGCAATATTGGGCGGCTTCATAGGAGTGGTTGGCTCTATGGGTGAAGCGGTTGGGAGGTAGATCAACCCTGGACGGCGGAGCTTGGGCCGGTTGTTCAATTTTCGCCTGTCAATCTCTCCTCGGCTTGAGAGCGCTTGATATAGATCGGCAGGAGAGCGACCGGATCCACATTTTCCCCCAAGAGCATGCGGCGGCGGGCCTCCAGCGCCAGAACCTCTGCGGATGATGCAGTGTGCCATGGTTCTGCGCGGAGCAGGGTGGGTGCTTCCGAGTCTTTTAGGGCGGCTTTGCCAGCCACGACCTTAGGCTCCGGAAGGGAAAAGAAGAGCTCGGCAGTTTGTTCTATCTTTACAACCCTTCCAGGTATAGTTTCGGTGAGGCAGTTGCCTGTGCAGTGGAAAGCGGCGGCGTAAACCTCACCTCTACGGCAAGGCACAAGTGATAGAACCGACAGCCCGGGCACGGAACGGAACGGCAGGGCGAGAAGCTCCAGCGTGCTGATTCCGATAAGGCGGCAGTTCAGGGCCTGCGCCATTGTTTTTGCCGCAACCACTCCTATTCTAAGTCCGGTGAAGGACCCAGGTCCCAAAGAGGTGGCAATTCCAGCTAAGTCGGTTGGACACACCCCAGCTTCTTGAAGCATGCGTTTGACCGTTGGCGCCCAGGTGCTGGAAAGATCCATGTGGTGGCGGAACCGCACAGCGGAGAGGATGCCTTTTTCATCTGCCAAAGCCATTCCGCATGGATCAACCGATGTTTCGAAAGCCAGTACCAGCATTCAGAATCTCCGCAACAAGTTTTGTCATGCGCTCTCCGAAAGGTTTCAGTGTGATGAGCCGTGCTTCCCCATCGGTTTGTGATAGCGAGAGGTAAACCTCCAGGCGCTCTGGTGGATACAGGTCTCTGGCCAGCTCAGGCCACTCGATAACCGTAACGGCTTCGCTTTCCAGGCACTCCTCAATCCCGATGGTTTCCAGATCTTCTGGTGTGTTGAGGCGGTAAAGATCTACGTGGTAGAGAGTGGTTCTTCCCCGAAGCTGGTTTACCAGGGTAAATGATGGACTGAAGACCTCTGAAGATACGCCCAAACCCTGGGCAATCCCCTTGGCGAAGGTGGTTTTGCCCGTGCCGAGGTCTCCGAAAAGCAGTACCACATCGCCGGGCTGAAGCTTTTGGCCGATGAGCCGCCCAAGCGAAATGGTGGTTTCCGGGTTTTCGGAAATGATGGTGCGGCTAAACATTACGGATTGCAAAGTGATCCCATGAAGAGGCTGCCAACGGCACTGTTTCTCCGGTGGACCGCCGTATCAGCAGATCTTTTGCGGCTTGAACGGTTCCGATGCATGTGGCGCGCACCCTTCCAACAGAATTGATAGCGTTGTCCACATCGTCAACCCGGTTCAGATCAACCGCCATAAGGAGTTCGTAGTCCTCGCCGCCAGAGAGAGCCAGCTCAGTTGGGCTTATGCCGAGCAGGCTGGCGGCTTCGCGTGCTTCGGCGCTTATGGGCAAGGCGTCTTCGCTCAGCAGTGCGCCTACGTTGCTGGATGTGCAGAGATGGCGCAGGTCTCCGGAAAGACCGTCGCTTAAATCTATCATGGCGTGAACGGCACCTGTGGCGACGGCGGCCCGGGCTTCTGGCAGGCGCGGCTGGGGAGTTAGGTGGGCATCGATGCATCTTTTAAATCGATTTTCGCCCTTTCCTGAGAGAAGAAGCCTGAGGCCGGCGGCGGAATCTCCAAGGGTTCCGGTGACAACCAAAGCATCGCCGGGTTTGGCTCCGGAACGGAGGGCAAGGTGGTTTTCTTCCACCCGGCCTGTGAGGGCGATGCTGATAATGAGTTTGTCCGATCCAACCGTATCGCCACCGACTATTTGGGCACCGACGCTGTGGGCCATCAGCTTCATGCCGTGGTACAGAGCATCGGTAAAGCTTACAGGTGTGTGTGCCGGCATCCCGATGGAGATGAACGCAAAAGCGGGTTCGCCTCCCACCGCGGCGATATCGCTAACATTAACCGCCACAGCCTTCCAGCCGAGCTGTTCGGGTGAGATGAGGTCCAGGCGGAAATGCACGTTTTCCACAAGCATATCGGTGGTAACCAGGAGCAGTCCACTGCATTGATGCTTCAGTACCGCGGCGTCGTCTCCTATTCCGACAACCACGTCTGCGCCGGTCGGTCCCAGCAGGGATGCCCATCTGGATATTAAACCAAACTCTCCGAGATCGCTCACGAGCTGGCGGTGTGGGATTTCAGTCATGCTTGCCGTACCTCGCGGCTATTCCGCAAAGTTTGCGCACGGCTTGGACCATATCCTCCGACGCAGCCACTGCCGAGATTACCGCTACGCCGTCTGCGCCTGCTTCAAAAACCAGGTGCGCATTTTCGCAGGTAATTCCTCCGATTCCAAGGACCGGGATGCTCACCGCGGATTTTATCTCACTTATACGCTTGGGTCCAACAGCATCGCCGGCATCGGGTTTGGTAGCGGTGGGAAACATTGGTCCCACCCCGAGGTACGTGGCCCCTGCGCGTTCGGCTC
>JBMFPP010000081.1:0-8530 GCA_049969055.1 Armatimonadota bacterium
CCACTGCACATCGGTATTACAGAGGCCGGGTTGCCTTGGTCCGGCACCATAAGGTCGGCGGTTGGGCTTGGGGCGCTTTTGGCGATGGGGATAGGCGACACACTGCGGGTTTCGCTGGCCGCGGATCCTGTTGAAGAGGTGCGCGTGGGCATCGAGATACTGAAAAGTTTGAACCTCAGGTCGGGCGGCTACACTTTGATTGTATGCCCTTCATGCGGGCGGTGCGAGATCGATCTAATCGGCACGGCACAGCGCGTGGATGAGGCTCTGCGCAGGCGGCCGCTGCCGCCCCGGGAGGTGAAGGTGGCGGTGATGGGGTGCGTGGTGAACGGTCCTGGGGAGTCTAGGGAAGCCGATGTTGGGCTTACCGGCGGCAGCGGCTTGGGGTTGATCATGCGGGCCGGTCAGGTTGTGCGCAAAGTGCCCGAGGAGAGGATGGTTGAGGCTCTGCTTGAAGAGCTGGATAAAGTTGAGGCGGATTTGAGGGGCTAGAGGTTTTACGGTGAGTGTTGTGATTCGCAAGGCGAGAATACCTGACTTGTTCTGTATTCACGAGCTTATCCAACCGTTTGCCGCCCGCGATGAGATGCTGCCGCGCAGTGTGGCGGAGATATGCGAGAGTCTGAGAGACTATTTCGTGGCTGAAGAGGATGGTGCGGTAGTTGGCTGTTGCGCTCTACACTTGAGCACCCCGGATCTGGCCGAGGTGAAAGCATTGGCGGTGGATGAGCGCTACCAAGGCCGCGGAATCGGCAGGATGTTGGTGGATGCCTGCATAAAAGAAGCGCGCGATTTGGGTGTTAAGAGGGTTTTTGCACTAACATATCGGCCTGGTTTCTTTCAGAAGTTTTTCGGGTTCAAGCTGGTTGAAAAAAGCTCTCTTCCCCACAAGGTGTGGAATGAGTGCATACATTGTCCGAAATTTCCGGCGTGTGGGGAGGAAGCGGTTGTTTTGGAAGTTCAGCCCCAAGAAACCCCCGGTGCCGGCGATCGAAGTCTGCCGCGGAAGTAAGCTTTGGCAGTGCCGGCTGGGTATAATTTATACGGCAGGATTGTAGATCTGCTCTGCCTGGAAGACTTTTTGCGGTTTCCGCTTGAGCAGTCACGGCTATGCAAGTGCGGGCGCTTTTTAGGACAGCAGTAATTGGATTTTACCTGGCAGAGGTATACCTGCTTGGGTTCCTGCACGTGCACGGTTTGCGTGCGGAAGCCGGGGAGGTGCTTCTGCACCGCAGGTGCGGGCCTCAGCAGTCGCACCGAGCTGTTGATGACAAACTTTGCCTTCTCTGCCAGTTCGCCGCGTCCGTGACGAGCTCCGTGCGGGAGCCTGGTTTCTGTGCCGACAAGCTCACCGACCGCGGAAGCCGAATTGCGGTTCCGCCTTCTTCATTTCCCAATTGTTGTCTGGTTTCCGCTTTTCTCATCAGAGCCCCTCCGGTTTAACCCCTTAACCCACAGCTAGAAAAGCGCCGCCTGTTTTCGAAAAGCATCCTGCATTGGATGTTCTGTCCATGCGGGGGTGTGTGTTCGCCTTCGAGCACTTAACCGTGTTCTGCTTGTCAAAGGAGGGATCGCGATGAGTAAAAAGCAAAAAGATTCTGCATTCACACTGATTGAACTTTTGGTGGTAATCGCTATCATAGCGATACTTGCGGCGATTCTGTTCCCTGTGTTTGCGAAAGCCAGAGAGAAGGCCAGGCAGTCGAGCTGTCTCAGCAACCTGAACCAGATCGGGCGCGCGGTAATGATGTACGTGCAGGATTGGGACGGCAACTATCCGTTGGTGCACGTCGGTATGCCTGGGGAGCCGGTTACCAATGAGGAAAACGAAGTGGGCAGTTGGTACGATGAGGTTATGCCGTATCTGAAGAGCAAAGACGTTTTCAAGTGCCCTTCTGATCCGGCTCGGGATGAGGCTATATCCAGCTACAGCATCAACGGGTGGTTTGCGTACGCCACATCTGAAGGGGATTTCAAAAAGCCGGCTCAGACCATAATGATGGCCGAGCGCGGCGAGAAACCCGACGGCACTCCTGTGGAGCATTTGGGTTACCACCCCTGGGAGCCCGACTTTGTGACGCATCTGAGCATAAACAGGCATATGGGCGGTGCAAACTACCTGTTTGCCGATGGGCATGCAAAGTGGCTTCGCTGGGAGATGACGATCTCGCCCATCAATATGCATATGCCGTAGCTTTCGCGGAAGAAAGACCCTCACCGCCGGTGCTGTTTTGAAGGCAGTGCCTTTCCGCGGTGGGCTTTCTGAAGCGGTTTGCCGAAACACGGAACCCGTGCGGCATTCATCTCGGCCGCACGGGTTCGCGTTTTCACAGGCTGTTGTGCAGGAGCATATCTCTGCACACTGCCCGGTGGCGAAGAAGCGGCGCTCAGCTGCCGCGGATTTGGGCGAGGAGCTCGTCCCGCTTTTGCTCCATAAGCTCTTTTGATCGCGCTTCCACGTTGAGGCGCAGGAGCGGTTCCGTGTTGCTGGGGCGCACATTGAACCGCCAATCCGGATACTCAACAGACAGACCGTCTATAAGCGAGATTTCTCCGTCAGAATACCGCTCTTTCAGTTTTGCTATAACAGCCTGCGCATCCTCCACTTCCGAGTTGATCTCACCGCTGATGAAATATTTGGAACGGAGCGGTTCCACCAGCTCGGCGAGGCTTTTGTCCTTCTCGCTCATCAGTTCCAGGATCATCAGCACGGGGATCATGCCGCTGTCGGCGCAGTAGTTTTCTTGGAAGTAGTAGTGGCCGCTCATTTCACCTCCGAAGGCGGCATTTTCGCGGCGCATGGCCTCTTTGAGGAACGAGTGACCAGCTTTGTTGATAACCAGTCTGCCGCCGTTTTCACGCACTGTATCAACCACCGCCCAGATGTTTCGTGGGTCGCACAGGATTGTGGCGCCTGGTTTCTTGCGGAGGACCGCCTCCGCCAGCAGAGCCGTGATGAAGTAACCCTCAACAAAGCGCCCGGTAGAGTCCACGAGGAAACAGCGGTCTGCGTCGCCGTCCCACATCACTCCGAGGTCAGCCTTTTCTGCGAGCACGCGCTCCACTATAGGACCTTGGTTTTCCTCCAGCATGGGGTTCGGTTCATGGTTTGGGAAAGTTCCGTCGGGCTCGAAGTTCATGGGTATGATCTGGCAAGGCAGGTGTTTGAATATGTGCGAGGCTATATGCCCGCCCATACCGTTGCCCGGGTCCATCACGATTTTGTAAGGTTTGATCTTTCTCGGATCAACAAAGCTGAGAACATGCTGAACATACTCTTCGTAAATATCCTTCTGGTAAATCTTGCCAGGGGTCGGGGCCTTCGCAATATTTCCGTTGAGCGACAGTTCTTTTATATCTTTGAGACCTGTATCACTGCTGATGGGTACGGCACCCGCTCGTATAAACTTCATGCCGTTCCACTCTTTGGGGTTGTGGGAGGCTGTAACCATAATTCCGCCGTCGTATCCGTACTTTGGAACGGCCATATAGTACATGTCTGTGCCTATCATGCCAAGGTCAACTGCATCGGTTCCGGCCGAGGTTATGCCCTCGATAAGGGCCTTGGCGAGGGCCGGCGAAGAAAGCCTCATATCGCGGCCGACGGCTATGGTTTTGGCGTTGAGGAACCTGCTGGTTGCCCACCCAATTCGGTAAGCGGCTTCTTCGTTTATCTGATCGGGGTAGATGCCCCGCACATCATACGCTTTGAAGATGCTAGGATCCATTCCCATGGATGCATCATCCTCCTTTCTTCAGGAAAGTTTGCACCTGGCATTCTGTTGAAAGCTTTCCCTACATTATATGCCCCGAAAAGGGGGTACCGCAAACATCCATTGCACCTAACATCTGCAGGCGGCTATAATGAGTTGGCCCTACATACTTGCTTGAGTGGAAGCGTTGGCGGAGCGAGGTTCTCCGCATGATTGACTTCTGCGCGTGCTGTAACTCTGAGTTGCGGAGGGAGTATGCCGTCTGTTGATATTCCGGAAACCATGAAGGCTGTTAGGTGCTACGGCCCACGGGATTACAGGCTTGAGGAGGTACCGGTTCCCCGCCCAGGTCCCGGCGAGGTGTTGGTGAAAGTGTTGGCCTGCGGAGTGTGCGCCAGCGATGGCAAATGCCACCAAGGGGCCCCGCTTTATTGGGGGGATGAACGCAGGCCCCAATACGTTCAGCCGCCGGTTACGGCAGGCCACGAGTTTGTGGGCGAAGTTGTTGCCCTTGGAGAGGGAGCCGCCGAGAAGTACGGCCTTTCCATAGGTGATACAGCCATTGCAGAGCAGATACTGCCGTGCTGGAACTGCCGGTTTTGCAAGACCGGCAAGTATTGGGTTTGCCGAGAGAACAATGTGTTTGGATTCCGCACGGTGGCTCAGGGCGGCATGGCGGAGTATATGCTTTATCCTGCCGGTTCCATAGTGCACAAAGTGCCCTCCGACATACCGAGGAGGCGTGCGGCGCTTATTGAACCACTGGCGTGCTCTATCCACGCGGTTCAGCGTGCCGGGATCGAATTCGGTGATGTAGTGGTTATCGCGGGAGCCGGTACTCTTGGGTTGGGCATGATCGGCGCCGCGCGGCTGAAAACCCCGGGCCTTCTGGTGGCGATGGATGTTTTGGACAACCGTCTGGAAGTGGCCAAACAGTTGGGCGCCGACCTGTGCATCAATCCAACCAAAGAGGACCCTATTGAAAGGATTATGAAGCTTACGGACGGATATGGATGCGATGTGTTCATAGAGGCTACCGGTCATCCGGATGCGGTGGTTACGGGTCTGCACATGATCCGCAGATTGGGCACCTTTGTGGAGTTCAGCGTTATGGCCGGCCAAACGACTGTGGATTGGACCATAATCGGCGACGGCAAAGAGCTGGACGTTAGAGGTTCACACCTGGGTCCGTACTGCTACCCGCTTGCTATAGATTGCATTCACCGAGGTCTTATCAACGTAGATCCCATCGTAACACACGAAATGCCCCTTGAAGAGTTTGAGCAAGCCTTCGAGAAGGTGCACTCAGGCAGAGACTCCATAAAAGTGCTTCTTATACCGTAAGGCGGTAGGAAGTCTATGGCGAATTTGTATCCGGCCTCCTGCGTTGTACACGCGGCGGAGCAAGGTAAGAAGTTCGCCGCTGTGATCGGGGCCGTGGCTCCTGGAAGTCCGGCGGAGCGGGCCGGCGTGAAGCCGGGAGATAGGCTTTTGCTTCTGAATGGGGTCCCGGTTCCGGATGTTCTGGACTATCGGTTCCGCTCGGTAGGGGAGGAGGCTACGGCTCTTATAGAGAGGTCGAACGGTGAGCTTGTCGAGGTTCGCAAAACCGCCGATGAAGATTTTGGGCTGGAGTTCGAGGCGGAGATTTTCGACCGGGTGCGGCTCTGCAGGAACAACTGCCCGTTCTGCTTTGTGTATCAGCTTCCCAAAGGACTGCGTCGTTCTTTGTACATAAAAGACGATGATTACCGGCTGTCGTTTATCCACGGGAACTATGTGACGCTGACAAATATGACGGAGGCCGATTACCGTCGGATTGAGGAACAGCGCCTCAGCCCTCTGTACGTGAGCGTGCACGCCACCGATCCGGGTGTGCGCGCTGGGCTTTTGGGCGTTGAAGACGGCGCGGAGATTATGACGCCTCTGCGGAGGTTGGTGCGCAGCAGGATCAATGTGCACTGCCAGGTTGTGGTGTGCCCCGGCATCAACGATGGTGAAGTGCTGCGGAAAACGCTGAGCGATTTGGCTTCGCTGTACCCCGGTGTGCAGTCTGTGGCAGTAGTGCCGGTGGCTGTTGGGCGACACATGCCGGAAAAGCGAAGGCTTCAGCTTGAAGTTTTGGCAAACAAGCAGAGGTCGGTTGAACGTCGAAGTATCTTGCATGTAACTCCGGAGGCCGCGAAGGCGGTTTTGGACGAGGTAAGCAAACTGCAGAAAAGATTTCTTTCGGGGTTGGGGACGAGGTTTGCCTTTGTTGCCGATGAGTTCTATCTGCTTGCCAACGCCCCAATTCCTGGATACCGCTACTACGAGGGTTTTCCCCAGCTTGAGGACGGTATAGGGATTGTTAGGTTATTTTGGGAGCGGTGGCGGCGGGTTGAGAAGCGACTTCCGAACAGGATTGCTCGGCCGCGCCGTGTGGCGTTTGTAACGGCAGAGCTTGGGATTCGCACGCTGGAACGCGTTGTTTCGCGCCTCAATGAGATAGGGGGTCTTTCTGTGGAGCCGGTTGTGGTGGTAAACTCGCTTTTCGGCGAGAGGATAAACGTGGCAGGGCTGATGACCGGCCGCGATGTGATAGAAGCTTTGCGCAGTTGCAAAAGCAGCGGCGGTTTCGATGAGGCGTGGATACCCGCGGTAGCGGTTCGCGAAGGGCGGTTCTTGGACGATATAACGCCGGAGGGAGTATCGCAGAACAGTGGGGTTCCAGTTCGCGTGGTAAGCGAATGGCCTGGTGGCATAGTGAAAGCTTTGAATGCCTATTGACGCGTGGTGGATGTGTGATACAATAAAGATACCATAGCAACCCTGCGGTACGCGTGATGGTTTTGGGAGTTTTGAGCCAGCACCTCAATAATAGGGTGTCGATTGTCATGGCTGAGTGGTAGCCCGTCAAACCGGCGGGAATCGCGGATGCCTTGACTAGATACCCACCCGTGGCATACGGGTTCTAAGACGCCCTACCACACGGTACTCGCGGGGTGTTTATTTGTGCTTTTTAGCTGGGCAAAGGCTTTGTGTGTGCGCCTTCGGCGCACCGCAGTTGGATACAGCAATGAGAAACGTCATCATACTTGGTTCCGGCCCTGCAGGGCTTACTGCCGCTATATATGCGGCCCGCGCAAACTTATTCCCTTTGGTTGTGGAAGGTTTAACCCCCGGCGGTCAACTCATGATCACCACGGAGGTGGAAAACTTCCCCGGCTTTAGAGAGCCCGTGATGGGTCCTGAGCTGATGCAGGCGATGAGAGATCAGGCGGCTCGTGTGGGCGCGGAGTTCATTTCCGGCGACGCCACCGCTGTGGATTTCCGTTCCAGACCGTTCAAGGTTTCGGTGGGGGAGGATGTTTACGAGGCTAAAACGGTGATCATAGCTACTGGTGCGTCTGCCAAGTGGTTGGGTCTGGAATCGGAGCGCTTGTTGGCCGGCCGGGGTGTTTCTGCGTGCGCCACCTGCGATGGTTTCTTCTTCCGCGGTAAGGAGGTGGCTGTCGTGGGCGGAGGGGACACCGCAATGGAAGAAGCGCTGTTCCTTACCCGTTTTGCCTCGAAAGTCACCGTTATTCATCGGAGAGATGAGCTTCGGGCGTCTAAGATAATGCAGGATCGCGCCTTCCGCAACCCCAAGATATCTTTTGTTTGGAACAGCGTGGTGGATGACATTCTCGATCCATCGCAAAACCGTGTGACGGCCGTGAAACTGCGCAACGTCAAAACCGGCGAAGTCACAGAAATGCCTGTGGACGGCGTATTCATAGCCATTGGACACCAACCCAATACCGAGATCTTCCGCGGGCAGATAGAGCTGGATTCCGCAGGTTATATTGTGGCGGATGGAACCAAAACCAGCGTTCCGGGCGTCTTTGCCGCAGGTGATGTGGTGGACCGAACGTACAGGCAGGCGGTAACGGCGGCTGGGTCTGGCTGTATGGCGGCGATAGACGCGGAGCGCTATTTGGAGTCTATCGAGGGATAGGGCTTTTGTAAAAATTGTTTTTCAACGGAGCGAATTGGCCGCACAGTTGATGGAGGAGTCCCCGATTTAGTCTAGAATACCTAAATGCTGGGCTGTCACCTCGGAGTTCTGTGCTGGGAGTTTAAGTGAGAAAATGAAAGCTGTTAAGTTGGCCATCTTCGCTACCGTTTTTGTGCTTTTGGCCTCTGAGGTATGCGCACGGGGGTTTGGCCGAATAGGAGGCTTCGGTCGGATTGGTGGAGGTGGCGGCTTGAGCTTCGGCCGCCGCATTGGCGGCTTCGGTGGGACTTTCGGAAGAAGGCCGACGCCGTTCTTCGCACAGCCCCGTCGTTCGGCTCCGTCTGAGGTTTTCAGCCCTCCACCGCGTGTTCCTGGGGCGCGTCCTTACTCCACACGTCCAGATACCAATCTTGGAATGCCCCTGCCTTCGGCGAAGCCCGGGGCTAAGTCCCGCACCAATGTTTTCTCCGGCGATACAAATCTCGGTACCCCGCCTTTTGCCAAGCCCAGGGTTGGAAGTGGAGGAACCACAGGTTCGGGGGGTACCTTCGGCGGCGTGAGGTACCCGGCTTCTGCTCGCGACCGGTATGTGATTTACGAGCGCGGTTACGGCGGTGTGTACGTGCCCAGCGGCTACAATCCGTGGCCGTTCTACGCGTGGTTTCTGTTCCCGTGGCTCTTTCCACACCCATATCCGGCTGGTTTTGCCTATGCACACCACGTTGGATTTTTCGGTGCCGTTTTGACGGCGGTGTTGGCAGTTGTTGTGCTGGGTTTGGTTTTGTGGCTTGTTGTTGCACTGCTTAGGGGTGCTTTCCGCGGGCTTCGGGCGGCCCGG
>JBMFPP010000082.1:0-8475 GCA_049969055.1 Armatimonadota bacterium
CGGTGTACGGAAAAATTACGGGGCCGGAGACTCCGCCTCCTCCAAGGCGTTCTAAAGGCGACTTTTTGTTCGGAAAGACCACGCGCCAGGGAACTGTGTTGATGGCGTGAACGGCTTCAACCACTCCCTCAAGCTGTTGGGCAATAGCCACATAGTCCTGCGAGTAGCTGAGTTTGATAATGAGCGGATGGGGACAGCTTTGAGCCGCTTGCCGAACTGTTTCCACAACGGTTTGCACATTGGTGAGCAGATCGTCCTCGGTGTTGGGACACGAGGCATTAAGTTCCACCGCCGCCAACTGCAGTGGAGCAAGCATCTTGGCCATTTCCGCCGCCTCACCAGGAGCCTCGGCGTAGATGGACGCTATGATCACCAAACCCATCCGCCGCATGGTTGGGTAACAACACCGTATCCACCACTCGATGCCCGGGTTGGTGAGACCAACTGCGTTCACCACACCGCCGGGAATAAGGCGCACACATCCCCAAGGGCGGTACCAGCGGAGGTTACCGCGGCGTGGGTGCCGCGTAAGCGTTTTCACCACAACCGCGAATTCGCTTGGATCCAGCAGGCCGAGCCAGCGGAGAGGCCATTCCCAAATCCACCCGCGGCCGTCGAAAGCCAACGCTCCGCTGGCAACCAAGACCTCAAGCTCTGCCCCGCTGGAAAGACGGATCAATTCGGGTCTCCCGAAGAGTTTTTCGGCAATCCCCATGTCAAGGGCGAATGCCCGGGATTTTCAAGCGTATTCGGTACACGCTGGTGCGCGCCGTAACGTACAGCCAACGGCCGTCTCTGCCGCCGAAAGCGCAGTTGGCAGGCACTTCTGGAAAACGAATCGTACCCAGGTGGGTGCCGTCGGGTCGGAATATCCAAATCCCAGCTGGTCCGGTTGAGTATAGGTTCCCCTGAGCATCCACCTTCATGCCGTCCGGCACGCCCTCCTCGCCGGTTTTAAGCACGGCAAACAAGCGTCCGTTCTCAAGGGTTCCGTCCGGTTTCACATCGAAGACGCGGATATGGCTTCTATCAGACGAGTCGGCGATGTAAAGACGCTTTTCGTCCGGAGAAAAAGCCAAGCCGTTGGGATGGCTGAAATCGGAAACAAGCAGGGTCAGCTCTCCCTTTGGGGAGATGCGGTACACCCCGCAGAAGGGCAGTTCCTGCTGATCCGGGGAGATTCCGTAGGGCGGGTCGGTGAAGTATATACTGCCGTCCGACTTTACCACCACATCGTTAGGGCTGTTTAGCCGCTTGCCCTCATAGCGGTCGGCCAACACGGTGATAGAGCCGTCTTTTTCGGTGCGGGTTACGCGGCGTGTTGAGTGCTCGCAGGCGATGAGCCGCCGCTGTTTGTCGTAGGTTAGGCCGTTTGAATTGCCGCTTGGGGTTCGGAAAACCGTAACGGTTCCGCTCGGCACCCACTTGTAGATGGTGTTCGCGGGAATATCGCTGAAAAGCAGATACCCGGAGCGGTTCCAAACCGGGCCTTCCGTGAAGCGAAAATCTCCGGCTATCTTCTGTATGCGTGCGTTCTGGGGCACAATGTCCCAAATCGCAGGGTGCTTTTCCACAACGAAGCTCGGCTTTGATGCTTGCTCTGCTGTTGCCAGAACCGCGGCGGCACCCGCAAGAAACATTGGCATTGCTCTAACCATGTCTTCCCCCTCTAAAGGTTGCTTCTTCGAATTTGTTTCTACAGATTTGTCTTTTCACCTGTTTTATACGCTTCGTCAGCGGAAACAGGCTCTGTGGAAAGGGATCTAAACTAAGAGGCAGTTTGTTGAAACCGACGGCTGGGAAAGAATAGTTGGGTTACCTTGTGAGGAGGTTCTGATGTCAAACGGGTTCACGGAAGAACTTCGGCAGCTTGCCGACCCAATTTGGAATGCACAGCATCAACATCCGTTTGTTCGGGCAATCGGCGAAGGAACTTTGGATTTGGAGAAGCTGGGATTTTGGGTGCGGCAGGACTACGTCTTCCTGGTTGAGTACTGCCGGCTTTTAGGGATTGCCGCCGCACGAGCGCCGGATTTGGAAACGATGGTGCGCTTTGCAGAGCTTCTTTCGGCAACGCTGAAAACCGAGATGGACCTGCATCGGTCCTATGCCCGAGAGTTCGGCATCACTGCCGAAGAGCTGGAGGAAGAGCAACCAGCGCCTGTGACGCGCGCCTACTGCGATTTTTTGCTGAGAACGGCGGCAATGGGCAGTTTCGGAGAGCTTTGTTCCGCTCTTCTGCCCTGCATGTGGGGCTTCTCCGAAATCGGAAGAAGGCTGGCTGAAGGTGGAATTCCCGAAGAGCCGCACTGCGCTGCTTGGATACGCATGTATTCAGATCCGGAATTCGAGGCGCTGGCACAGTGGTTCCGCGGTTTGGTGGATCGACTGGCTGACAGACAACCTGAGGAGGAGCTGAGCCGAATGCGGAAAGCTTTCTTAACAAGCAGTAGGTACGAGCTGATGTTCTGGGAGATGGCTTACCGCCTTGAGGGATGGGGTGAGGTTTAACGCTGCGTGTTACAAAACAAAAAGCACTGAGATTTTTAAAATCGAATTTCAGCCGGGATAAGCGGAAAGCGGTCGGCTTTATTTAGTGCAGTGAGTCCAGAAGCTCCAAAATCCTTTCCAGCTCTTCATCAGAGTAAAACTCGATAGTGAGCCTGCCTTTGCCTCTGCTGTTGCGTTGGATTCGGACTTTGGTGCCGAACCGATGGGACAGTTTGTGTTCAATGTCAGCAACATTGGGGTCTGGACCGGCGGTTCGTCGGGCAGTGGCGGCAGATGTACGCTCTTTTTCGGCCCTAGCAGCCGCCTCTGCATCCCGAACTGACGCTCCGCTCTCCAGCATTTGGCGCCAAACTTCAAGGCGCCTCTCCGAATCGGGTATGGCGAGCAGTGCTCGTGCATGACCCTCTGTGATCTTGCCCTCGGCCAGAGAGTTTTGTATCGGTCCCTCAAGGTTCAGCAGGCGGATTGTGTTCGCAACAGCAGAGCGGCTCTTGCCGACGCGCCGGGCAACCTCCTCCTGAGTAAGGCCGAACTCCTGCATCAGGCGCATGTAGGCGCGTGCGGCCTCCAGGGGGTTTATGTCCTCCCGCTGAAGGTTTTCAACAAGGGCAACCTCCAGCATATCTCGGTCGGAATAGTTGCGAACGACTATTGGGACCTCGGTGAGCTGGGCGAGCTGGGCGGCTCTCCAGCGCCTTTCCCCGCTGACAAGCTGGTAACCGTCGCCGTACGGCCGCACGATAAGCGGCTGAAGGATGCCGTGTGCTTTGATAGACTCTGCCAGCTCCCGCAGACCTTCCTCGTTGAAAGCACGCCTCGGTTGAAACGGGTTCGGGGTTATTTGACTAAGCGGAACGATATGTTCGGACTTTAGATTGGAGTCGAGCTCGCCGGCTCGAGAACCTATCAGTGCCCGCAGTCCTCTACCCAGTGCTCTTCTTTCCAGAATCCATCACCTCCCTGGCAAGCTCTTGATAAGCTTGGGCGCCGCGCGACTTTGGATCGTACTTTGTTATGGGCAAGCCGTAGCTTGGGGCCTCCGAGAGTTTTATGTTGCGGGGGATTACGGTTTTGTAAACCAGGTCTTTGAAGTGCGCCCGCACCTCCTGGATAACCTGAGAAGAAAGATTGGTACGGGGATCATGCATAGTCATGAGCACGCCGCCGATCCTCAGCTTCGGGTTGAGGTGCTGGCGCACTAGATCGATGGTTTTGAGAAGTTGGCTTATGCCCTCCAACGCGTAGTACTCGCACTGAATGGGAATTAGCACGGCATCGGCAGCAGCCAAGGCGTTTACCGGCAGTAAGCCAAGCGACGGTGGCGAATCGATAATTATGTAGTCGTAGCGGTTAGCTATCTTATCGAGAGCGTGTTTGAGCCTGGATTCCCTGGAAAGCGCCGAGACCAACTCAATTTCCGCGCCGGCCAGGTCTATCGTGGCCGGCATCACGTCGAGGCCGTCTATGCCGACCTGTACCAAGACCTCCTCGGGTTCCTTTTCGCCGAGAAGTACGTCGTATATGCAGGCTTTCAGCTTTCCGCGGTCAACGCCAACACCGCTTGAAGCGTTGCCTTGGGGGTCTATATCCACAAGAAGAACGCGGCATCCGGCCTCCGCAAGGCATGCGGCCAGGTTCACCGCAGTGGTGGTTTTGCCAACTCCGCCTTTCTGATTGATGATGGCGTAAGTAACGGACATGAACTTTCCTCTGGAATTAATCGAGCAAGAAAGTTTCTAGAAAGGTTCTACGACGGTACAGTGAAGTGTTCCTTCTGATCGGATGAATAGCTCTGACTGGCTTTTATCTGCCTCAAGAGCACGTTTCGGATTGCTTCCACCTGTCGGCGGGAATCGAAGTGCTCTTCCACGCGGCGTCTAGCACCTTGTCCGAGTTGTTTGGCAAACTCCGTGTCGTTCAGCACGCGGATAATGGCTTCGGCCAGCGGCTCCACCCTTCCGCGCGGCACCACAAGGCCGCTTTTCCCGTCCTCCACAATCTCCGCCAATCCTGATGCATCGGAAACCACAACCGGACGCGCCAAAGCCATGGCTTCCAGTGCGGCCAGTGCGCACGCCTCTTTAAGAGAGGGAAGCAGAAGCACGTCGCATGCAGACATGAGGCGCCACGCATCGGGAATAAAGCCCGGAAACTCAATGTAGTTGGTGAGGCCGAGCTGTGCGGCAAGTGCCTTGAGCTGTGGCGCGGCTTTGCCCTCGCCGACGAGCATAAGCTTGGCGCTCGGATGGTGTTCTACCACGGTTTTCCAAGCCTTGATAGCCAGATCCAGCCCCTTTTCCGGATCCATACGCCGGAATGCACCAACGCGCGGCACCAACGGGTCGAAACCGAAAGCGCGCTTTGCTTCGTCGATGGGCTGTGGGTGGAAGTCGCCCGAAGGCACGCTGTTGTGTATAACTTCTATGCGGTCTTCGGGGACTTTCTGTTGAACCAAGTACTGTTTAACCCCGGAGCAAACGGCAATCAGCCTATCGGCGTATCGGTAGCAGGTGGCTTTGTTGAAGCCCTGCACCATGGCCACGCACGGCCTGCCGGTGAGCTTAGCCGCGAAGCTTCCAAGAAGGCTTGCCGTGGATAGGTGGGTGTGCACAACGTCTATACTGCGTTCTCTTATCAACTTCACGAACCTGAACAGGGTGTAGGGATCCAGCTTGCCGGTGGTTTTCCAGGAAACCGGCTGAAACCCCTTTCGGACGAGAAAGGAGGCGAACGGTCGGTTTGCCGGGCAAAAAACCACCAACTCATCACCAAGGCGCTTAAGTTCGCGGAGGATTGTGAGGAACTGGGTTTCTGCCCCGGCAATTCTTGAAGGCGTGATGACTTCCAGTATGCGCACTTACTGAAAAACTCCCAAAAAGTGCTTCGGGCTTACAGTTTTGTTGAAAGCGGCGGTTTTTAGGACGAGCCTGCCGCCCTCCTATCTGCCACCAGCTCGCCGTCAACACCGACGCTTTCAGGAGGATTTTCGTGTACAATGACAACGATGTTTTTGATGCCGTAGACTTCGGATGCAACCTCGGTTACCTTTTTCACAAGCTCTCTCTTCTTCTCAACCTCAATCTTCGGTCCTTCTATAATGACAAGCGGCATGTGCATCCACCTCCTTGGGGTAAGTTCTGCACCTGGGGTTCCTACTCCTTTGGCTTCTCCAACCCGAGTTAAACACCCGGTTTTGCGGTCTCACAACAAGCGGCGCCTGCAGATGTGGGCTTTTCAAGGGTCTAATCTTGTCCACCCCCAAGGCTTCTGAACTCGAAGCAGGTTCCGCGTTTAGCAATGGTGCAGGCGTGGGAATACTTGTTTGTGAATGTGAAACTTTTACCAGCCTGCGGCACCAAAAGTCCGCACAGGCTGTGTGGTTCTCGCGAAACTGCGAACGTCGGAGGTGTTAGAATTCATGAAACGTCTGTTTCACGGCTCGGTAATTTTTGCGGTGTCCCTACTGCTGGCCGCAAGAGTTTCTGCAGCAACCACGGTCGAAAACCTTCAGAAAGCATATGAAGGTGAGATGAACGCAGCCGCAAAGTACGCCAAGTTCGCCGCGAAAGCTGACGCTGAGGGCTATGCCAATATCGCCAGCATGTTCCGCGCAATTGCCGCGGCCGAACGGGTGCATGCGAAGAATTTTCAAGAAACCATAAAAGAGATGGGCGGCAAGTTGAAACCTGCCAAGATTGCTCCGGTGAAAGTGGGCAGCACGCTGGAGAATTTGAAGGCGGCCCTAGCCGGTGAAACCTACGAAGCCACCAAGATATACCCCGAGATGCTTTCAACTGCCCAAAAGGAGAAGGCCAGCAGGGCTTCAGTGGTTATAAACTACGCGCTGGGAACCGAGCGGGAGCACCAAAAGCTGTTTTCCGGAGCCATTAAGGGTTTGAAAAAAGGACCCAAAACAACCTACTACGTGTGCCAGATATGCGGCCTAACCCTGAAAGAGCTACCGCCCGCAGTTTGCCCGCTGTGCGGCTTCCCCAAAGAAGAGTACAAGCCGGTCTCTTAAGCTAAAATGAGCGGCCGCGCCGCACAAGCATTTCCGCGGCGCGGCCTTTTCTGCTAAAACCCGGCTATCGGCGCATTTCCCCAGAGGGAGTTTAAGAGTTCGTTTAAACTCATCACTCCAAACCCACTGCTTTCCTCAGGATTCTGGTAACGTCGGCAATGTCGATTTTGCCGTTGCCGTTGAGATCGCCGGCGGAAAGCTGACTCGACGTAGGTTGGGCTTTGCCAACCGCAATCTGAAGCGCCAAAGTTGCATCCGGCACCGTAACTTTGCCGTCGCCGGTTAGGTCACCCGGGATTCCGCGCTGTACGGTGAAATCAAGGCCGCTAACAGTTCTACCAGCCTCAAGCGCGGCGGTGCGCGATTGGGGATCAACGCGGCCCGCACCCGTGCTTACCACAACCTCGTACCTGCCGGGAGCCGCAGCCAAAGCGTAAAACCCAGTTGCAGTATCCGCCTCCACCGTGAAGCTAGCTCCGGCGGCGTTGGTAATCTTTACCAAGAAAGCTGGCTCGGTTGCAGCCGGAAGAGGCTTCACGGTGCCCTCCATGCGTCCCCATTCGGGGACGTAAAGGTCAACGTTTCTCAGCGGGGAATCCTCAACGCTCACCTCGGTGGTTTGCGGATCCGGAAACGCCAAAAGCGCGATCAGATACTGGCCCGGCTGCAAGGCAAACGAGTAGGTCCCGTCGATGAAGGTCTGGGTGTACCAGGTTTGGTTTTTCCCCTGAGCACGCACCAAAGCGTACGGAACCGGCTGGTCTGAAGCGTCGGTAACTTTGCCACCGACCAACACACCTCTCCGGACAACCAAGCGAACTCCGGTTACTTTTTCTCCCGGCCTAACGGTTACCAGCTTTGGGACCGAGACTTGGGCCTCGAGTGACTGTGTGTAAACCCTGTACGTGCCTGCTGGAACTTCCACTGTGAAATTGCCCTGGTCATCGGCCCAGTTGGATGCTACCTCCTCGTTTTTGTCCGTGGTGCGGACCCAAACAAGGGTCCAAGGCACAGGCCCTCCGCTTTCGTCGAGCGCCGTTCCGGAGATCGACTGCGGGTACTTCTTGGGAAGAACAAAGGCGGTGGCCTCCAGAACACTGCCGTCCTCGTCTTCAAAGTGGGCAACGTACTGGCCAGGAGGTGTGCTGGGGTTCACATGGAAAGGCACCTTAATAACTTTGGGGGTGGGATCCATATCCTGCCCCTGGTCAACCAAGTCGGCGCTGGTATCCACAGGTTCGCCCTCTTGGTACTTACCATCTTTGTTGAGGTCCAGGGCGAACTTCATCCTGACAAGGCCGCCTTCGAAGGCGCAGTCCAGCGTCAGCACAATGTCGTCGTGAATGCTGAAAGTTGCAGGAGGAGATTGGCCGTCAACTTTGGTCCACGTTACGGCATGTGCCGCCGCCGGTGCCAGCAGGAAGACGACCAGAAGGAAGAACAGGGTTCGAAAACCTCTGATGCTTGGAGCACAGGCATGCCAATGCATAGAAACTCCCTCCTCTAGGGCATAATTTGACTGCCTGGTGCCTTTGGCCTGATTGTACAACTTAACAGCGGCCGGGTCAACCGATGGTAAAATTCGCTCGCATGGCCCGCTAATTGCAGGTTTTGGAGGATGTGGGGAGAAACTCGGCGAAACGTATTGGTGACCAGCCTTCGCCTTCAGTATCTCCAGCGGCGGAGGTCTATTCGGAGGTATTCATGTGGGGCTTTAAATCGCGAATTTTTCTTACTGCTGTTTGCTTTCTCTTCTTCAGTTCGCTCGCTTTTGCGGCAGGGGCATCTTCCGGTGGAAGTTCGTCGGATTCAGTGCTGTTGCAGTACAACCTGAAGGAGGGAGATGTATTTCCCTACCGCCTAACGATAGATATGAACTCGAAGGGTAAAGCCGAGCAGGTGGGCGACCTAAGCCTGAACGCCACGCTTCAGCTCGTTTTGCG
>JBMFPP010000083.1:0-8470 GCA_049969055.1 Armatimonadota bacterium
GGTGGTTGTTTGTACGCAAGCGGGGGCTGTAAAAAGTTGGGGGCGCAGGTCGCGCCCCCGGAGAGTTCAATTACTTCCAAGACTGAAAAGCTTCCAAGCATTTTCTGGCCGTAGCTTCTGGGTCGTCGCCCAAATCGAAGATATCGATGGTGTAATATCCGTGATAGCCGATATTCCTCAAAGCGGCAAGGATCGGTTTGATCTCGAGGTTGCCTTGGCCCGGGATGAGGTGTTTGTGCTCTTTATCGAGGATATCCTCGACGTGGATGTGCACGATGCGCCTTCCCAGCCGCCTTATGGATGAAGGGGGATCCGGATCCGTTATGTGGCAGTGGCCTATATCAAGGTTCACCGCCACCCTGGGCGAGCCGACCTCTCTGATGAGGCGGAGCATATCCTCGGTGTTTTCGAGGAGCAGAAGAGGCTCCGGTTCGAAAGCGAGGTAAACCCCGTAGCGTTCTGCGACCTCCGCCAGCCTGCGCACATGGTTAACAAACGCCTCCCACTGCTGTTCGCGGTTTTCCTGCGCCCTTTCCGAGTTCAAAACCAGCACTTCAGAGCCGAACCAGGCTGCTATTTGGACCGCTCGGATTTGGTTTTCGGCGCGCTGTTCTGGTGGTTCACCGTCGCCGTGGTAGCTGACGGATGCTACGGCGATATTGAGCAGGTCCATGCGTCGCCGCAGTTCCTCGCAGCGCTCTTCCTTGGTGGTTTCCGGGCGCAGGTCTGGGGCTTCGAGACAGAGCTCAACGCCGTGGTAGCCGATAGCCGCCAATACGTCTACCGCGCGCTCGGTCTCCCAGCCCTTGAAGCCGGCAGTGCGGAATCCGATTCTCACCGCTGTAGCGCCCCCGCCGCTCGTCGGTCAGCGACAGGCTGACCGAGCTTCTCGAGGATTTCGTCTGGCTTCTCGGCGGCTCTAAGCATCTCCTCTTTGCTTATCTTGCCGGCCAAGTACAGCTCTAGGAGCGACTGGTCCAGGGTCTTCATGCCCAAGCTCACACCGGTTTGGATATCGGAGGCGATTGCATAGGTCTTCTTTTCGCGGATGTGGTGCTGTATAGCCGGCGTGGCGATCATGATTTCGAAAGCGGCAGAGCGCCCTTTGCCGTCCGGCCACGGAAGCAGCAACTGCGAGATAACGGCCACGAGGTTACCGGAAAGCTGCATACGGATCTGCTCCTGCTGGTCGAACGGGAATACGTCGGTGATGCGGTCTACGGTTCGTGCGGCGCCTGTGGTGTGCAGGGTTGACAGCACCAAGTGTCCGGTTTCCGCGGCTGTTATCGCAGCAGATATTGTAGGCAAGTCCCGCATTTCACCGACCAAGATTACGTCTGGGTCCTGGCGCAGTGCACGGATGACGCCTTCCGCGAAGCTTGGAACGTCAACGTGCACTTCCCTTTGGGAGATGATGGACTTTTTGGGTTGATGGTAGTACTCAATAGGATCCTCGATGGTGATAATATGGCGGTCCATGTTGGTATTGATGTAGTCCACCATCGACGCCAGGGTGGTGGTTTTACCGCTTCCGGTTGGGCCCGTGACCAGTATAAGGCCGCGCGGAGCCTGGAGGAGCCTTTCGATATGCCGAGGCAGACCTATCTGCTCGAATGTAAGGAGCTTGTAAGGGATAAGGCGCATATTGATGGCCACCGTTCCCTTTTGCATGAAGGTAGCCACACGGAAGCGCGCTTTGTCTCCGTAGCTGAAGCCGAAGTCTGCACCGCCTCGTTCCTCCAGGTCTTTGAGAGCGCGGTCCGGCGATATGGCACGCATAATAGCCTCGGTTTGGTCCGGAGTTAGGCGTCCGAACTCTTCAAGCCGGACCAGTCGGCCGTGAAGCCGGAGCGTGGGCGGCTCGCCGGCGGTAATATGGAGGTCCGACGCGTCGCGTTCAACAACAATGTCCAGCAGTTCGTTTATATCAACAGTCAACGTGGAACACTCCTTTCGAAAGGAACAAGAGAAACCCAGATATTGGAGTATTGCGGAATAAGACTGCAGTCGGGTGTATTATAACACGCCGTGTGAAAAAGGTAAACGAAACCAGGGCAAGGCCGCAATCCGGAATCGAAAGCAAGCACGGCAACCGCCGTTGGGTTCACCTGGCAGTGCTTTCTGCTTCTGCACTACGGCAAAGCCGCTGATTTTTGCCTAGAGGGATGCGCCTAGGAAGCGGCCGCGGCGAGCGCCTGGTCTAGGTCTGCTATAATATCGCGCACGTCCTCTATTCCGATAGAAAGCCGCACAAAATCCGGAGTAACACCGGTGGCCTCCTGCTCTTCGGGTGTGAGCTGTTGATGGGTGGTTGTGGCGGGATGGATAGCCAGCGATTTGGCGTCTCCCACGTTTGCCAGATGCGAGAAAAGCTTCAATGAGTTGATGAAGCGGCGGCCGGCTTCCTGTCCGCCTTTTATGCCGAAGCCCAGAATCGCTCCGGCTCCACGGGGGAAGTACTTACTACACAGATGGTAGGTTGGGTGATCCGGAAGAGCAGGGTAGTTCACCCAAGAGACTTTGGGATGCTCTTTAAGCCACTTCGCCACCGCCAGCGCATTACTGCTGTGTCTCTCCATGCGGAGAGAAAGGGTTTCGAGGCCTTGGAGGAATAGGAAGGCGTTGAAGGGGCTCATGCAAGCACCGATGTCCCTAAGCATTTGGACACGCGCTTTTATTATGAAGGCCGCTTCTCCGAAAGCATCTACGTACCGGATACCGTGGTAGCTGGGGTCTGGTTCGGTTAGCTCTGGATAGCGGCCGTTGGCCCAGTTGAATTTGCCGCTGTCCACAATCACCCCGCCGATGCTGGTGCCGTGTCCGCCTATAAATTTTGTTGCAGAGTGGATGACGATGTCTGCGCCCCACTCGATCGGTCGGCAAAGGTATGGGGTTGCCAATGTATTGTCGATAATCAGTGGGACTCCAGCGTCGTGGCACACCTTAGCGACGGCTTCTATGTCCAAAATGTCGAGTTTAGGGTTACCCAACACCTCTGCGAAGACAGCGCGGGTTTTGTCGTTTATGGCTCTGCGAAAATTCTCCGGGTCTGAAGGATCCACGAATCTAACGGTGATTCCAAGCTTTGCAAAAGTGTGGTGAAACAGATTGTAAGTGCCGCCGTATAGGCTTTGGGATGAAACGATTTCCTGGCCAGCGGATGTAATGTTCAAAATTGCAAGGGTTTCGGCGGCCTGGCCCGATGAGGTGGCCAACGCGCCGATCCCGCCCTCCAGCGCCGCCATGCGCTTTTCGAACACATCGTTGGTTGGGTTCATTATGCGCGTGTAGATATTTCCGAACTCCTGAAGCGCAAACAATCTGGCGGCATGTTCGGTATCTTTGAAGCAGTACGAAGTGGTTTGGTAAATGGGAACGGCGCGGGCGCCGGTGGTTGGGTCGGGCTGTTGTCCGGCATGGATAGCCAAAGTGTCGAAGTGGTATTTTATCTCAGACATTTTTCCTCTCCGCAGTGTGGTTTTGACTAAAACGACTTACTTTATCGAAATTATAAGATTCCAAGAAAGCACGGGTCAACTGCTTGAAGACAAGGCGAAAACCATGCAGGTACAGCCGCTGTTGTCAGGCTGGACGGCACTGCATTTTTAGAGGTCGGCCGCATCTCAGTCGTTCTTGCTTATAACGAACAAAGCCTCTTCGGCAAGGAGGTTGTCGATATCCACCAAAGGGCGGCATACGCCGTCTGCGTATGCGTAAGCCGCTTCTATGGTTACCCCCAGCTCACTGCACCACTCTTTGAAATCCCTAATAGTCAGCAGTCGGATGTTCGGGGTGCTGTGCCATGTGTAGGGCAGTATAGGAGTTACCGGCATGCGTCCGTCCGCGTAAAGCTGGAGGCGAACGCGCCAATGGCCGAAGTTAGGGAAGCTCACTATACATTTGCGGCCAACGCGCGTCATATCCTTCACGACCACACCGGGCTTGTAAACGGTTTGGAGTGTTTCCTCAAGCACGACGTAGTCGAAGCTCTTATCGGTGAAGCCGCGCAAGCCTTCATCCAGGTCGGCCTGGATAACCGGGACACCGCGGGATACACACTGAAGCACTCTTTCTAAATCGCGCTCCACACCCTGTATAAACGATTTTTTTACATCCCTGAGGGAGGATAGCAGACTGCCGTCTCCGCACCCAAGGTCCAAAACGGAAGCCCCTTCGGGGACGAGATCGAGGATAAGAGCGTGGTCCCATCTTTCCCGGGGACCCTCTTCCTGAGGGATTCCACGGGCCTCCAGCATGGCAAGTGCGGCCAATGCTTCGCCGATCACCGGGCGGTTTTCCAGGAACGCCTGGAGTATGTCTCTGTACTCTGAAACACTCATTTAGACGCTACACCCTCCAAGAAGTCAGATATCAAGCGGCTTATTGTGTCAACTTCCAACAGGAAAGCGTCGTGTCCGTAAGACGACTCTATGTTTACGTAGGTAACCGGCAAACGATTGGCGCACAAGGCATTAACCCACTCTCTGCACTGGGCCGGTGTATAAAGCCAATCGCTGGTGAAAGACACCACAAGCCACGCACAGCGTGCTCTGGATGCCGCTTTGGCCAAGTCGCCGTCACCCCAGCTTAGGGAGGCGTCGTAGTAATCCATGGCTTTGGTCATGTACAAATAGCTGTTAGCGTCGAAGCGCTCGCTGAAACTGCGGGCTTGGTGTATGAGGTAGCTCTCCACCTCGAAATCGACATCGAAGTGGAAGCCGGGTTCTTCGCGGTTGCGCAGGCGGCGGCCGAACTTGCGCTCCATGCTGATTTCGGAGAGATAAGTGATATGGCCTATCATTCGTGCAACGCCCAAACCTTTTTCCGGTGCGTGTGAATTGTCGTACAGGCCGTCTCGGAAGTTCGGGTCAGTGCGTATTGCATGTCGAGCAACCGCATTGAAAGCCAGTCCTTGGGCGCTTAAGCTTGGCGAAGCGGCCAAGACAATGCTGGCCTTAAGCCTATCCGGAAAAGCCAAACCCCACTCTATCGCCTGCTGGCCCCCTATGGAGCCGCCAGCCACGGCCAGCAGTTTTTCAATGCCCAAGTAGGTGATCAGTCGTTCCTGCAGACGCACCCAATCGCCAACGGTGACAACTGGGAAAGTTAAGCCGTACGGTTTGCCGGTGGCCGGGTTTATGGATGTGGGACCGGTGGTTCCGTAGCAACTGCCCAATACATTGGAGCAAATGACAAAGTACTTGCTTGTGTCGAATGCTTTGCCTGGACCGACCATACTGTCCCACCAGCCGGGGCGGTCTTTATACCACGGCCTGCCCAACGCCTCCGGATCTCTGTACCAGCCCGCAACGTGGGCATCGCCGCTGAGGGCGTGGAGTATGAGTATCGCGTTGTCTCGCTCGGGGCTGAGCTCTCCGAAGACTTCGTATTCCACGTCCACAGGGAAGAACAGGCTTCCGCAGTCAAGCGGCAGGGGGTTGTTCTCGTCGGCAAGGCGAACGCGGTGGGGCTCCACGTAGCCCACGGAGCGCGGAGAGTCTGGAGGGTCGTGCTTTCGAACAGATTTGCCCACTAAGACGTTCAGCGGATCGCTCATAGCGGTAACAACCCGATTTTGAAAAGTTTTGTTTCTAAAGTTTTCTCGGCTTATATGGACACAACAGTATTTAAATAATATCACCCCCACCGAAGGAAGTCAAAGCCGGCAAGGTTGATTGCTATTATGGAAGAGGTGCATGCTTGCTTGCGCTTCTATTCCTCTTCACGCTGGCGGTGGGAAGCAAGCGCTTTATTCTTGTCCTCATCCTGAATGCCTTTGGTTCCTTGCCAAAGTTTTAAAAAGCCATGAACAATCGGTTGGCGGCGTTGACGTGATTGGGAGCTCGTGATATAATGCGTACGGAAAATTTGGTGGTGTTTTTGGCGGCGGGTGTGGCGCAGCTGGTTAGCGCGACAGGTTGTGGCCCTGTAGGTCAAGGGTTCGAATCCCTTCACTCGCCCCATTTTCTTTTTGCCCCTTTTTCTTCAAACTACCTGCGCTGTTTCACCGGCGGCAAATCCGGCCCCAGCGGGTGGTTAACCACCTTAGTGCTTCCGATGCTTTTGCGTTGCAGAGCGTTTCGGCGTTCTGGTTTTCTTGACAAGCGCACAAAACCGTCCCTTTGGTTTTCGAATTGACACGCTGAGAATTAGTGTGGTAAACTGAGGCAGAAACGCGCGGCTTTTATCCGCCTTGCCGGTGCAGAGGGCCGTGCTTTAGGCGTCCATCGGAGGTTCGCAGGGGTAATTCGGGACGGAAAAGTTTGGGTTTCAGGGCGCTAATAGGCGCCTTTGGGCGGAAACTGCTTTGCCTTTTTGCGAAAAGCTCCTGCTGGACGAGAATTTGGCGGCAAGATGCTTGAGAAACCCAACAATGGGTGATTGAACGTCAAAGTGTCTTGAGCGAAGCAAATTCACAAAGCAAGCGAAGACTGCCATTTGAGTTCAGCTGGTCAGGGATAGGCGCACAGTGGTATACCCCCAGAACCTCGGCGGGGTGTCGCCGAGGTTTTTCGGCAGATTGGGGTTGTGTGCGTTCGGTTGAGATGAGGTATCTGTCATGTTGATAAACGTCAAGGGAAAAAATATCGATATAACGCCTGCGCTGAAGGAGTATTCAGAGAAGAAGCTACAGCGGCTGCAGAAGTACTTCAACCACATTCAACTTATGGAAGTCACCCAAAGCCTCCAGCGCAATTGGCACGTGGTGGAAGTGCTGGTAGAAGGAGATGGGATTCTCTTAAGGGCAGAGGAAAGAGCCACCGATATGTACGAAGCCATCGATCTGGTGGCCAAGAAGCTGGAAGAGCAGATGCGGCGCTACAAGGAACGCTTGGTGCGTAAGCCTCGAGCGGCGGCTGAGGAGCCTTTTCCGGAAGAAGAGGTTGTGGAGGAAAGCGAAGAGCCGCGCATCGTGCGCATTAAGCGGTTTCCTATAAAACCGATGGCTCCCGAAGAAGCGGCACAGCAGATGGAACTGCTGAACCACAGCTTCTTCGTTTTTCTCAACGCTGAAACCCAGCAGGTGAATGTGATATATAAGAGACGAGACGGCAACTACGGGCTTATCGAGCCGGCTGTGTAGATTACCTTAATAAACTCAAAAAACATGGAGTGTGGTGAAGCATGAGAGTTGGGATCCTAACAGGGGGCGGCGACTGCCCGGGGCTCAACCCGGCGATCCGCGGCGCGGTCATGCGCGGTGCGGACTTCGGGTTCGAAATGGTTGGAATCTTGGACGGGTGGAAAGGCCTTCTTGAGAAAACCACTGTTCCCCTCGGTCTTGATGACGTTCGCGAAATCATACATTTGGGCGGCACCATTCTCGGAACATCCAGAACCAACCCGTTCAAGGATGAGGCCACAGCCCAGAAGGCAAAGGAAAACTTCAGGGCATTGGGTTTAGATGCACTTATCGCAATAGGTGGTGACGATACCCTGGGCGCCGCACTCAAGCTGACCAAAGAGGGGTACAACGTTGTTGGCGTTCCCAAGACCATGGACAACGATCTGTCTGAAACAGACTACACGTTCGGGTTTGATTCGGCCGTTTCAGTGGCGGTGGATGCGGTCGACCGCTTGAGGGATACGGCTAAGTCCCACCGTCGAGTGATGGTTATGGAGGTTTTCGGGCGCCATGCGGGATGGACCGCGCTTTTTGCTGGTATAGCCGGTGGCGCTGATTGGATACTGATACCTGAAGCTCCGGTAAATTTGGATGCTATGTGCGCGCATGTAAAGGCCCAGTTCGAGCCGGGTGGAAAGAAGTATGCTGTGGTGGTGGTTGCAGAAGGTGTGGAGCTCGGCGAAGAGGTTGATACCGGGGAGAGGGATCAATTCGGCCACGTCATCTTGAAACAGCGCCAGCTTGGCGACCGAATAGCTTCTATCATCAAGGAGAAGACAGGGCTGGAGACGCGCGCTGTGGTTCCAAGCCACATTATGCGCGGCGGCGCTCCTACCTTGTTCGACCGCATGTTGGGGACGCGGGTTGGAGTCAAGGCCGCCGAAATGGTGCGCGACGGCCAGTTCGGTATGATGGCGGCACTGCGCGGTTTGGATGTGGTTGCCGTGCCGCTTGAGAAAGCTGTTGGCGTTTACAAAACCGTTCCACCAGAGTGGTACGATCTGGCCAAGGTGTTCTTCAAATAAGCTTTTGACCAACTAAAGGAGGTTTGCCTTTCGACCCTGCGCGGGCGGGTGCGCGGTGGTGAATACCGCAGTTGTTGGGGGCCTAAAGCAGGAAGGTACAAACCTCTTTCCGGCGAAATTACACTTTGAGATGCAAGCCGCGGTATCCCCACCTTACGAACAGGCATTGGTGGGGGTGCTTCGGATTGCGGGTTTTGGAAGCTTGGAGCAACCCTTGCGGCTAAGTGAGTTCAAGCAGAAAATTCGAGAGCAGTTTGGGCCGAATCTGGAACATGCAACTCCCGCCAATGTTCGGGAGTTCTTGGACCAGATGCAGTTG
>JBMFPP010000084.1:0-8460 GCA_049969055.1 Armatimonadota bacterium
CCGAGCGGCTACGCCACCAACAGCGGCGGTCTGTTCGCCCTGACTCTGGAAGCCGCGGCTCCTCCGACAACGGGCACTAACACCGGTAAGGTGCAGGGCCCCGGCGGACCGGTTGCAGGCGCCCTTGTGGTGGTTGGCTACGATCCGTCCATCCATGCCCAGGGATCCGGCTGGGTTGCTGGAACCACGGATAACTCCGGAAACTTCAGCGGCACGGCTCCTACCGGCACATATCCGGTTTCCATCGTTGCCCGCGGAAGCGGCCTCAAGCCGATGACCAAGACGGTGACGATAGAGGCCGGCAAGACCACCGATATGGGCACAATCACCATGGAGTCCTACGGCTCCCAAGTGGTGTGCTGGCTTAGGAGCGAGAGCGTCGGCCAGGGTCTGCGCCACATCGATCCGAAGGTTGTGCCGGATGCTCAAACCCAGGCCTTCGTTACCACGCCGGTAACGGTTGGCGGCAGAGAGGGACGCAGAGGCACCAACTTCGCCTTCGATGTGGATGACAACTTCCTGTTCCGCGGCAAGCCTACCAGCCAAGTCTGGATACGCATCCAGTACTACGATGAGGGCACCGATACCATCTACATCGACTACACCAACGCCGACCTCTCCATGGGTGCTGGCAAGTATGAGGTTGCCCAGGATATCGTAGACAGGACTGACACCAAGACTTGGAAGACGGCCGACGTCGCTCTGGACAGCGCCGGATTCTTCGGAACCCAAGAGCTTGCCGGCGACTTCAGGATCAGGAGCGCATCCGATCTGGTCCTCGGCTACGTGGTTGTCTCCACAAAGTCGCAGATCACCGAGCCCGGTGAGCCACCCGTGGTTCCCAAGGTTGTGTACGGCGACCTCAACGGCGACGGTAAGGTCGGCATCCCCGACGTCACGATCGCCTTGAGGATTGCCGTGGGCGTCCAAACCGGTACCCCGGATCAGATTAAGGCGGGCGACCTGAACGGCAACGGCAAGGTCGAGATCGCCGAGGTCACCAAGATCCTGAGGTACGCGGTTGGGCTTATAACCACCCTTCCGTAAAGAGGAAGTGGTTTCTGCAGCGGCCGTAGTTTATTAGCTCAGGCCGGCGGGTTGTTCAAACCCGCCGGCCGTTTCGTTTCACAACAGCCTTCTGCAGTGCAGCCCTTCTCTCGTCCTTCTTCCAGCTCCGGGCTTATCTTACCCTAATCCTCTCCCGGCTTCGAAAGAGGAACGCCAGGCTTCCTTCTCCCTGCAGTGGGAAAAGAGCCGAGGATTATGCCGGCGCCCAAACGCGCAGAGCGGTTGCGTCAGCGAACATGTCAGCATATAATGAGGCAAGAATGTTTGTACATCATTTTTGAAAGCGCGTTGCCAACGCATGATAACCGAGCTGAAAGAACTTTATAAATACCGCGAGCTTCTGCTTAACCTAGTTATCCGCGACTTGAAAGTGCGCTACAAAAACAGCGTGCTGGGTTTTTTCTGGTCGCTTCTCAACCCGCTTATTCAGGTTTTGGTAATCACGATAGTATTCCATTATGTGCTGGGACTTCGGGCGCGTGTGCGGGATTACTCGGCCTACGTGATCACAGCGCTGATGCCGTGGACCTTTTTTCAGATGTCGCTTTTGGATGCAAGCCAATCGGTTTTGATGCACTTCGCAATCCTAAAGAAGGTTTACATGCCCCGCGAAGTTATCCCTATGTCCACGGTTCTGGCGAACTTCGTGCATTTTCTCCTATCGCTTGCGGTGCTGTTCGCCTACGCAGTGGTTAGGGGCATTCACTTCAAGCCCATAATCCTGTTTCTGCCGGTTGTTGTTCTTCTGCAGTTGCTGTTGAACATGGGGCTCGCACTGTTTGTTTCGGCTTTAAACGTGTACTACGAGGATGTAAAATACATTGTTGCAGTGCTGACTAACGTGCTGTTTTACCTAACCCCGGTGCTGTATCCAAGCGGATTCATAGGAGATGAGTACTTTACGCTGTACCGACTAAACCCGATTGCTCATCTCATTATCGCTTATCAGAAATGCTTCTTGGCCGGAGCGAGGCAGTTGGATCCCAGACCGCTGGACTTCGGGCTGTTCGGAGTAACAGCAGCGATGTGCATCGGTATAGCTGTCGCCGGTTATGCGTTCTATAATTCGCGAAAGTGGGAGTTTGCAGAGCGGCTGTGAGCGTTGCAATCGAAGTAAAAGGCCTCTGGAAAGCGTTCAATGTGTCCCACCAGGGCATCGGCTCCATCAAAGGCGCGCTGGTGGATTTAATCCGGCGCGGCAGAAGGCGGCAGGAACGCATTTGGGGACTGCAGGACGTAAACTTGCTGGTTGAAGCCGGAGAATCTGTGGCGGTAATCGGACGCAACGGCTCCGGCAAAAGCACACTGTTGGGCATCCTAAGCCGCGTGTACAAACCAACCAAAGGCGAGGTTCGCGTGAACGGGCGGGTGTCTTCTCTGCTGGAGCTGGGAGCCGGCTTCCATCCCGACCTCACAGGCATCGAAAACATCTACCTGAACGGCTCTATTTTGGGGCTGTCCAGGCGGGAAATCACCCGCAAGCTCAACGACATCATCGAATTTTCCGAATTAGGCAGTTTCATCGACGCCCCCCTGAAAACCTACTCCCTGGGAATGCAGATGCGTCTGGGCTTCTCTGTAGCCGTGCAAACCGACCCGGATGTGCTCCTGGTAGACGAAGTGCTCGCTGTTGGCGACGAGGCTTTTCAGCAGAAGTGCTACCGCACAATAGAGCGGTTTCAAAAGGAAGGGAGAACAATCCTCTTCGTTTCGCACGACCTTGAGGCGGTGCGGCGGGTTGCTCCAAGAAGCGTGTGGCTGGACTCCGGCCGCGTGGTTATGGACGGTCCAACTCCAGAGGTAACAGAAGCCTACGTTGAACGCATGAGAAGTCTGGACGAGGCGAAAGAATGAAGCTTTCAGTGGTTATCGCGGCGCGGAACATCAGAGAGCTTCTCAGAAACTGCCTGGAAAGCCTGCGCCCGGCTTCGACCGGAAAGCCAACTCCTCCTGTCAGCAGTATGGAAGTAATAGTGGTGGACGACTGCTCCTCCGACGGAACAGCCGAGATGGTGCGCTCCGAATTTCCAGAGGTGCGGCTTATTCGCAACGACGAGAATCTGGGGTTTGCCCGCTCGAGCAACAGGGGACTGCTGGACACAAGCGGCGATTACTTGGCGCTGTTGAACGCCGATACCGTGGTTCCGAAGGGCGGGCTCGAAAGGTTGGTGGCTTTTCTGGAGGAGCATCCCGACGTATGGGCCGTTGGTCCGAAGCTGGTTTATCCAGCCGGAGGTGTACAGCCTTCGTGTTCCACTTTTCTTCAGGTGCGGTATGTGCTCTTCGAGCAGCTGTTTCTGGACAAGCTCTTCCGGCGGTCAAAGCTGTTTGGGGGGCACTTCTTAACTTGGTGGGATTACAGCGAGCCGCGAGAGGTTGAAGTGCTCAGCGGAGCGTGCATCGTGGCCCCGCGCAGAACGTGGAAGCTGGTAGGACTGCTCGATGAGAACTATTTCCTTTACTGCGACGACCCAGATTGGTGCTTAAGAGTGCGCCAAGCCGGGGGCAGATGCTTTTTCCTTCCGGACGTTGAGATTGTACACTATGTGGGAGCCACTAGCTACACTAACAGGGGGCCGGCTGTTTTGGCGTACAACCGCAGTCGATGCTACTATTTCCGCAAGTTCCACGGCGAAAGAACGGCAGAGTTGGTGAAGTGGATTGCTGTTGCTGGTGCGGGTCTGCGTTTGATGCTGTGGAGCGGAAAGGCACTTTTGGGATCCAGTGCGGCACGCGGCCAAGTGAAAATGTGGCGCACTGTGCTGAAAGAGCTGTGCGAAATCGATGTGCACAGCCTCCCGGATAAGCCGGCAGTTCCCGCGCTCAAATGAAAATTGCACATGTAACTTTCAGCTATCTACCTATTCGGGGCGGCGCAGACGCATATTTGGATGACTTAAGGCGCATCCTGCAAAAAGCCGGCCATGAACAACTTGTAATTCAGTGCGCCGCGGTGCCGAAGCCCGGCGTAAAAATTGAACGCGATGTTTCCATGCAGGACTGCCGGGTGGTGCAGGTGCCCCTGCCGCCGCAACTCTCGCCAGGGCGCAGGTTTTGGCTGTTGGCCGCCGCACTGCCGCTTTACAGAAATTTGCTGGCAGAGATGGACCGCCTTGTTGTCCATTATCCTGTTTACTGCTTATCGGTATCGTGGCATCCGGCCGTCATAGGGCTGTCGCACGGAGTTACGTGGGACGGCGGTCCGATGAGTTTGACAAATCGAATCAAGCGCGGCATAGCCAGGAAGGCTTTTCACAAGGTTGCCAGGTTTGTCGCGAACGACAGCTTCTTTTTGCGGGAAATGGGCTTGAATTTGCCCCCGAAAATCGAGAAAAATTCCTCTTGGGGGGTAGAATTTGGCGCCGCGCCTGCTGTTCCTTTCAGCCAGGTAATGCCTGGGCGGTGGTACTTGCCGAACTGCGTGGATACAAACCACTTCGCTCCTTCCAAAAACAGCAGCGAAGGGTTATCAGAAATTCTGGTGCCACGAAACCTGTACCGCAACAGAGGTGTGCATTTAGCCGTATCGGCTTTTGTGCGCATGGGGCATCAACTTCCCGAAAGCAGAATGTTGATAGCAGGCGGTAGTGGCGACCGGGGCTACCGAAAGGAACTGGAAGAGCTTGTGAAGAACTCATCGCTTCAGCAAAGGGTGGTGTTTTTGGGACCGGTACAGCGCAGTGAAATGCGCGAGCTGTACCGCCGATCAGCGCTGACGATGGTAACGTCTGTGGCCGGTGAAGGCACGTCGCTTGCAGCGCTGGAGAGCATGGCGTGCAGAACCCCAGTGGTGGCCACACGTGTCGGCGGCTTGGTCGATCTTCCGTGCGCTTTGTGCGATGTGGATGCCAAATCTATAGCGGAGACCGCATTGAAGGTTCTGACAAGGCGCTCCGAAATAGCAGATCTACAGCGCAGTATTGTTGAAAAGCAGTTCAACATATCTCTTTGGGCAGATGCGTGGCTGCGTGTGGTTTCTTAGAAGTTGAGGTTGAAAGGAGGTTGCTAGATTGGCTTCTATCGATCCGCGACTGCTGGAGATACTTGCATGCCCGGCTTGCAAAAGCGAAGTAGTTCTAAAAGGCGAAAAGCTGGTCTGCGTGGAATGCCGCCGCGCTTACCCAATTAGGGATGGAATTCCCATCATGCTGATAGAAGAAGCGGTCATCGAAGAGGAGAAAGGCCAGAATACGGGACAAGAAGTTTTGACAAACAACAAGGACTAATTGAACATCAAAACTTCTTGAAAGGACAAGTGAAGCTTTGAAGGCGGTACGGCTTTACGGACCGCGGGAGTTCCACATTGACGAAATTCCGGAGCCGCAGGCAGGTCCCGGTGAGGTGAAAATTGCCGTGCGGTCTGTCAGCGTTTGCGCTTCGGATGTACACTACTACCTGTACGGCGAGATTGGGTCGTTGAAAACAGCAGGCCCTTTCATCCTCGGGCACGAGTTTTCCGGAGAAATTGCGGAGATCGGCCCCGGAGTGCAGGGAGACCTGCGGATCGGCCAGAAGGTGACAGCAGAACCGGTTCGCCCCTGCGGAAGTTGTGACTGCTGCTTGCGCGGCGATTACCACTTGTGTCGGCGTTTGCTCTTCTTCGGAACCCCTCCGGCGAACGGGTGCTTGTGCGAATATGTAACCTGCCGGGCCGACTTCACTTTTGCCCTTCCCAACAGCGTGAGCTTGGATGAAGGAGCAATGACGGAACCGCTGGCCGTCGGCGTGGAAAGCGCCGAGATAAGCGGGATCCGCGGCGGCGAAACCTGCCTCGTCCTTGGAGCCGGCGCGATCGGCTTATCCGCTCTGCAAGCCGTTAAAGCCGCCGGAGCAGGTACCGTGCTGGTTGTAGAGCCGATAAAAGAGCGGCGTCTATTGGCGCTTGCTTTGGGGGCCGCAAAGGCTTTTGCTCCCAGCGAAATGGACGCGGTTATGCAGGAGTTCCCGGGAGGAGCGGATGTGGTTATAGAAGCGGCAGGCGTTCCGGAAGCCCCTCAGACGGCAGTTGAATGCGCACGCCCGGGCGGCACGGTTGTGCTGGTCGGCATCCCAGAGGAGGATCGAATTGCTTTCAAGGCATCCACGGCCAGACGCAAAGCACTGACTATACGGTTTGTGCGGCGCTACAAGCACAAATTTCCGCGGGCGTTGGAGCTTGTATCGCACGGGCTAGCAGACGTCCGAAGCTACGCCACGCACTTCTTCCCACCGGAGAAAACAGCCGACGCATTCGAACTTACCGCATCGAGAAGCAGAGGAGTTTTGAGAGCTGTCATCCGGTTTTAGGTTCCCGCACCGTTCAAGAAGTTTCGGCGTTCAATTAGTCACTGTTGGTTTGCCGAAACTTCTTGCAAGAAGTTTTGACGCTCAATTAATCCTTGTCCGTCAAAGCTTCTTGTTTCGACCAGGCGCAAAACAGCTGTTTCTTGGCATAAAACTCTATAATTTTGTTGGTAGTCTGGTGAAAGGAGCAAACCGATGAAGAGACACTTGCGCTGGCTTTTAAGCATAGCAATGCTGGTAGCCCTCTGCAACGCGGTCGCCGCAGTTCAGCAGGTCGCCCTGAAAGACGGCCGACTGCAGATTGCGGGGTTCACAGCGCCTACGGAACCAGATCCATCTGCCGTTGCGGCAGTCGCCAAAGTTCCAACCGTATCGCGGCCGTGGATGGCCACATGGGACCCGGATACCGGCCGCGTAAGAATGCTGTACAACGGGGAAACGCCCGCCCTGCCCGGAGATCTGGAAGCACGGGCGCGTGCCTTCCTGCGTGCGAACAGCGTTTTGTTCGGGCTGGGAGATACCTCGGACCTGAAAACAGCCGAAGTTCTAACTCACGGAATCGGCGAAACCGTGCGCTTCCAGCAGTTCTACCGCGGAGTGCGGGTGTATCCCGGGGACGTGGCAGTATCCCGAAATCGAGACGGGCGCATATTCCTGGTAAGCTCCGAGTACAGACCCGGACTTTCATTTTCTACCAAGCCGCGTGTTTCCCAAGATGAAGCACGCAGAGAAGCCGTTGCCCAATGCGGCGGCGGAAAGGTGATCGGCTCGGAGCTGGTGGTTTGGGGGCTTACCCGTCCCTTCCGGCTGGCGTGGCAGGTTGATGTGGATGTTGATGTTGGAAAGCTGATGAGGGTGTTCTTGGATGCGAACACCGGACGTCTAATTTCCAAAAGCAACCGCATATCGGCTCAGTCGTCGGAACCTCTGGCGGACATTTACATGGAGAACCCGGTTGCAACTCCCCAGCTTACAACCGTCAAGCTCACAAACCTCGACGGCTCCGGAACCCTTTCGGGCAAGTATGCAAAAGTTCTGAAATTCACCGGCTACGACAACCAGGAAAATCCCCAGGGTCAACCTGACTTGAGGCAGGGACCGGAAGGCTTCCGCGTGCCGCCCGGAGATGAACGCTTCAACCAGCCGTCGGTGTACTTCCATGTGAACCGCATGCACGATTACTTCAGCAAAAACTTCGGTTACACAAAGCGGGACCATCAAATGCCGGTGTATGTTTCGGCAACCAGAAGAGACGGCAGAGCATTGAACAACGCGTACTTCGCCCCAGTCGGTGAAGGTTATTTGGTTTTCGGAAAGAAGGACGACGGTAAGGATTACGCGCTCGACAGCGACGTAATAAACCATGAATACACCCATTCCGTGGTGGAAACCCTTTGCAAAATCGACGACAACCCCTTGTGGACCGAAGCGCGGGCTATCAACGAAGCGCTCGCGGATTACTATGCATGCACAGTAAACGGCAATCCCAAACTGGGCGAATACACATCCTCGTCCGGGCGAGATCTCGGGAACCGATTCCACTATCCGGAAGAAGTGCCGATGGCTTTTGAACTGAGAGACGGAAGCCTTTTGTACAACTTCCCGGAGGAGCACGATACCTCTCGGATATGGAGCGGCACCCTTTGGGATATGAGGCGCGCATTGGGAGCCGCTGTGGCGGACAAAATCATCTTCAACTCCCTGCCGCTACTGCCAGCCGCGGCAAGCTTCGCAGACGGCCGCGTCGCCTTAAGAACCGCGGACCAACAACTCAACACCGGAGCAGGCGCAACAATCGCAAAAATCATGGAGAATCGCGGTATAGCCGAACAAGCGCAGTACCTCTACGCAGACCCCTTTGCTTTCGGAGATGATAAAACGTACCTGGTAGTAACGGGTTTCATCAGCCCAGAAGGCGGGCCTATCGATGTATTTGGTTTCCTCCCCGTGTACGTAACCGGTCGGAGATACCTTCTGAGCGGCATTGTAGACAGCGGCGATGCTTTGGTCCAGGGCGTGCGGTTGGTCTTCCTCGACTCCAACAACCAGCCTGTTGAAAAAATCTCCCCAAAGGCCGACTTGGCCCGCGTAATGGTGCTTCTGCGTGGG
>JBMFPP010000085.1:0-8418 GCA_049969055.1 Armatimonadota bacterium
CTTGCATCCTGGCTTTTTCTGCAGTCTTCTTTATGAGTGCACATTCTTGTGGTTTTACTCAGGATGGAGCGCTGACAAAGCGCGAAATTCGGGCCGTGGTTGTTAATCCGCCCCCTGTGATCGATGGAGACCTTTCGGACCTGTGCTGGAAAGAAGCCGCCAAGGCCGAGCTTTTCACTGATGCGTTTCTGGGCACGCCGACAAAGGACCAAACCGTGGCCTACCTCGGCTACGATGATAAGGCCATTTACGTCGCCTTCTACGCCTACGACAGCCAGCCGAACGGCATTGTGGCGCGCGAAACCAAGCGCGGTGTGAAACCTGAGGGCGAAGATATTGTCGCGTTTTCTTTGGATCTGTTCCACACGCACAAGTTCGCGGACCGCTCTTTCTTCATTGTCAATCCGCTTGGCACCCAGTTCGCCCACCTTGGTGGCGGGCGCGGCACCAAACTTGAGTGGGAGGGTGAGTGGAAAGCCGCCGCGAAAATTGTGGCCGACGGATGGACCGCCGAAATGGCCATACCGTGGAAAATTCTCAACTACCCCGCGGCAAAAGAACCCACCACCGTTGGGGTGAACTTCGATAGATATCAGCAGAGAACGCGGGTGCATTCTTGGTGGTCTAACGTTGGCCCGCAGGAGTTTTACGATCTGGACGGCCATTGGGTTGGAGTGAAGCTCCCTAGCTTCCGCTCCCACGTTTCACTGCTTCCGTACATGATTCCGGGTTGGGTTCAAAAGGAAGGTTTTACTTCTCGGGCTGGATTGGACGTTCGATATGCTTTAACGCAGGGACTGACTGCCGTTGCTACTGTTAACCCGGATTTTGCCACGGTTGAGGGTGCTGTGGAAGGGATAGACTTCTCCTACGGAGAGCGCTTTGTGCCGGACCGGAGGCCGTTCTTTCAGGAAGGTTCTGAGATTTACCAAACCGGCGGGATTGCCGGCAGGTACTTCCACAGCGGCCGCATCCCGAGCTTCGACCTCGGAACGAATCTTTATGGAAAAATAACAAATAGAGACACCATAGGCGTGCTTACCGCGATTGATTTCGGCAGGCGCACGGATTGGCTCCTCCGCGCAAAACGTGAGTTCGGTCCTACTTCCAGTGCAGACTTGGCGTTCATCAACCGCGATGATGAAAAGCTGACCAACAGGGTTGTGGTGGTCGGAGAAAACTTCCGGAGAGGACAGTGGGGCTTAGATGCATCCTGGGCTGGCTCTTGGGTAGACAGCCGTTTCCGCGGCAGTGCCGCCAATGCATTTTTCACTTATCAAAGCCGCAGAATGTTCTTTGCTGTTGTGCCTCACCATGTGCATCCGGGCTTTCGGTCGGAGTTGGGATTCATTCCTTTCACGGGCTTCAAGGGTGTGGAAATGGTCTCCGGCTTCCACAACGAGTGGAGGGAGGGATTTCTACGCGCCCTGCACATGGAGGCCGGATGCGCGGCAAGCGACCACTACGATGGGCGCATTTTTCGCCGGCAGAAGCGCTTTTCGGTTGGGATGATAACAAAGAGCGACTACGGGTTTCAAGTTGGATGGGAGGGTGGCCGATTCGAGGAGTTTAACGATAGTGTTTGGTTTATCGGTTTCATGGCGCGCTTTTCAGATCAGTTTCGGAACTACGGCCTTGTGGTGATGCGCGGGAGACAGGCCGGCGCCCGCAAAACCTTCATTGCGCCCTCCGTAAAATGGCGGTGGGGCAAGCTTGCGGTTGGCTTGAGTTCGTCTGTACTGCGGCACAGGGAGAACGCATACCAGCACATCTTAACGTTCAACTACGATGTTTCACCCAGGCAGGGCTTCGGCGGCCGCGTGGTTATGCAGACCGGCGGCACAAATGCGTATCTGTCTTACCGCAACTCCGGTTACGGTGGTGTGGAAACTTTTGTGGTGTTTGGAGATCCCAACAGCCCCAAGTTCCAGAAGCGCATTCTTGTAAAAAGGGTGTGGGCTATGTAAAGAGTCTTTCTTCCTTTTCGACGCAGGACATTTCAAGCCACCACCGAAAAGAGGAAGCGGCGCAGTTGCACGATCAGCCTGCGCACAAACCGCACAGATTTGCTGGATTGGTAAGCTGTACAATGCATTCACAAAGCGAAAATTCACCGCTGGAGGCAATGCTTCTTTCGGCGCCGTTTGACCCTTCGGAGGGGGTTACCGTGCTGGAACCGCCTGGAGCCGGCGCCGGCTGGTGGGTTGGCGCCTGCAGTGCTCTCTACGATGAAGAAGCTGATGCCTTCTATCTTTACTACCGCATCCGCAAGCCCAGGGAACTCGGCCGCGGGGTGGAGTGCCGGATTGCAGTCAGCCGCGACGGCCGCAGTTTCACCGACATTTGGAGCACCACGAAACAGGAGCTTAACACTCCGTCTATGGAAAGAGCCTGCCTTGTGAAGGTGAAAAGCGGTCTTTGGAGGCTTTACATAAGCATGGTGGATCCAAAAGACGGCCGCTGGAGAACCGACGGCATGGAGGCGCCGTCTCCGGATGCTTTCAACCCTAAAGAGCGGTGGACCGTTTTTACAGCAGAAAGCGTGAATGTGGAGGGCGTTAAGGACCCATGGGTGATGCGCATCGATGATCGCTACCTGATGTTTCTAAGCTATGCGCCCAGCCTGCCCAAGCCGGATCCCGAACTGCAGGCCATGATGCACGCTACGCAGGATGTTTACAACACCGGAATTACCCGCTCGCACACGGCCCTGGCCGAAAGTACAGACGGAAGGTCCTTCCACTGGATAGGCGACGTTCTCTCGCCTTCCGAACAGGGGTGGGATGCCTACGCGGCGCGCATATCGTGCGTGGTTCCAATCGGGAACCGCTTCGTTGCGTATTACGACGGCAGTGCCAGTGTGGCCGAAAACTACGAAGAGAAAACCGGGATAGCGGTAAGCGAGGATCTACGCCGCTTCACCCGCATCACGGTTGATGGACCGGCACTCACTTCTCCGTACGGTTACGAATCACTGCGGTATATGGATGTGGTGCAGTTGGAGCGCAGTTTGTATTTCTATTACGAATACTCTCGCCCGGACGGTTCTCACGAACTGCGCCTGAGCGTTGTGGAGCGGTAAGCTCCGTACAAGGAGGTTCTGCCGAACCGTTTGAAGAAAATGCGGCACAAGAAATAAAATGCGGCCTGCACGGGTTGCGCGCTTTGGCAAGATGTGATAAAGTTTTGGTGAATGCACCTGGCCGAGTGCTGTTAGGCTCTCAGACGGTGCGTTTGATGCAGTAGGTGCGGGGCAGTTGCGGTGTAGTCTCCGCGTAGTAAGAAGTTTTGACATTCAATTAGTGCCCTTTGTGGTTTGTCAAAACTTCTTGCAAGAAGTTTTGACGTTCAATTAATTGCTGTGGGTTTGTCAAAACTTCTTGACAGTTAGTGGCGACGGCAGGATGAGAAAACTCCGCGGGGCGGTGTACTGCCGTATCGGTTGGTGAGCTTCCTGTTTGGGAAGCCGTTGGTGGGTTCCGAGAGTGTGTGATCGGGAAAAGCCGTAAGCAAAACCGGCTGAGGGCCTGGGGTTGGATCGGCCTGTTGGTATCCCCTGCGGTGTGCGTTTACGCGACGCGCGAATAAAATCTGCTTCGAACCGGTGCTTGCTTGCAGTTCGGCTGGGTTTGGTCCTCTCCCTGCAGGTTCCTAGATCTCCACTCGCGTTCCCTTTGCAAGTCGATGGGGGAACGATCTCCTTTTTATGCAGCGGGAGGGTTTAATGCCCGTTCTACGAGTGTTCAATGCCTGCTTCACTGTTCCAATGGGAGCCGCGGCAGGTCGGATTCTCCAGAGTGCGAATTCCACGCGCGCTTCCCGCTTGGCAACGTGAAGGGGGCTGTGGTGTGAAAAAGCTGACTTCGAATGAGGCGGCGTTGAGCTTCGAATTATTGAGCGGAAATAGGATGCAAAATGCGGGAGAGGATCAGATGAGCAAGCGCCTTTTTGTGGGAAACCTGTCTTTCCAGGTAAGCGAACAAGAGCTGTTGGACGCGTTTGCCTCTTGGGGGGCTACCGAAGCCACCATTCCTGTGAACGAGCTCGGCAGATCGCGCGGATTTGGCTTTGTGGAGGTAGATGAAGACAAAGCCGAGGATGCGATCAACACCATGAACGGAGCGGATATTAGAGGACGCACCATCGTGGTTAACGAGGCTCGTGCGCGCGAACCGAGGATGGGAGGCGGCTCGCGCTTCGGTGGAGAGCGCCCATCCAGAGGGCACGATTCGCGCGGCGGTCGGCGTGGGCGCTGGTAAACCCTAAGGCCGCACACTGAGGAAAACGGGCATCCGCTTTCGCCATCCCAAAGGTGTGTTTTTGCGGGATGGTGGAGGCAAGGCCTGCTGGCGGTGCTCAAGCGCTTTCAATAGTAGAGATGAAAACGCACTGCAGAGGTAGGCATCCGTCTCCTCTGCAGTGCTTCCCCCGTCGAGGATGTGCAGAGCCAGGCGCAGAACCAGCTTTACCCTTTTATGAGCGGGAATTCCGTAACCCTCAGCTTTGCACAGCCGTAGGGGATTAGGGTCAGCTCTTCCTCCGGCTCGTTCGAAGAAACGGGGCTTTCAGGAAGCAGACCGGCGGCGTTGTGCTCCAAACCCCAGGTGGGGATTAGTTTGCCTCTAACGTGCAGTTCGATCGGCGCCCCCTTGGGCGAGAATATGTAGTCCCCTATTGGATTTTTAACAACCTTCACCGACTTTTCCGGATTGGACGTATCCACAATCAATCCGTAGTTCCACTTGGTGGTTGGATACACTTCGTAGTCGGCGTGCGGCTCCTCGCCGCGGATTTTCTTCCATTCTTCACCTATCCTGAGGGAGAAGACCAGCGGTCCCCGGAGCAGGGTAACGGAGTTTCGGAAGCGCCGCTCCACCCTAACCCGCATCGGCAGGCGCAGGTTGATAGTGTCGCCTTCTTTCCACTCGCGGTTCAAAACGGCAAAGCGGCCCGGCTGTGGAGATTGGCGAGATCCGCCAACCTCGATGACGGCACCTTCAGCCCAGGATGGAATTCGGAGCCTTATGGGGAATTTAACCGTCTTCTCTGGCCTGAGAACGATTTTCACATTTTCGTCGAACGGATAGTCTGTTTGCACGTCCAGAGTCACTTTTACGCCGCCCTTCACTGTTGCAGATACGCGGCAGGGAGCATAGGACACGGCGGCGAGGCCGTCGTCCGGCGTGGCCATCCACAAGTGGCTCACAAACTTGGGCCAGCCCTGATGCATGTTCGAGGTGCAGCAGCCGTAGTTTGGTTCCAACCCAAAAATGTTTGCATCCGGGCCGTTGGTAGCGAACACACGGTCCTCCGCCACTTTGCAGAGCACCTGATTAGCCTGCTGGTCGTACTGATGCGCCCACATATCTGCCGTAAAGGTTCCGGGCAGGGCATTGAACGTGATCCTTTCCAGCCTGTCTGCAAACGCAACATCTCCGAGCAGGGCTATCAAGTTCTCCAAAGAGAACATATACTCCACAACTGCGCAGAGCTCTGTTCCCTGCGATGGACTTCGGCCGGCGAGGTGTTCATCGCCGCTGAACACGCCTGTTGCCTGACCGTGGTATTTATCAAGCTGGGAGATGGCTTCGTAAACCATCCTCTTGTGGTATTCATCGCCGGTGATTTCGTAAGCGACTCCCGGAGCCTTTATGCCCATGGCGTTGTTCACCACGTGGGAGGAGTGCGAGAAACCAGAAGTTACCCGCTCTTTGTAAGGCAGGTCGGAGAAGTGTTTGCTCCAATCGAAGCCCTGCTTCATAACAAGCTTGGCCAGCTCCAAGAGGCTTTTATCGCCGGTCCTGTTGTAAAGCCAGTGTATGCTGAGAACCGTGTCCTGCCAGCGGTACTGGGCCCAGTCTTTAAGCGGCCTGTTTGGGAGCTCGCGCTTCATAAATTCGAAAAAGCGCTGCATAGCCGGGATGACCCTTGGGTCGCCTGTGGCTTCGTAAAATTGGGTAAGCACTTTGAGCATAATTCCCAGGGGCCACCAATCGGTATTGTTTTTCGGGCCGAGCCAGCCGCTTTCGTCCTGGTGGTCCAAAGTCCATCCCACCCACTTTTTCGCGCTGGCGATCAGGTCCGGATCGTCCAGCAGAAAAGCGAGGGGAATCAGCCCGTCCATGTAGTACGGACCGCGCTCCCAAGATTCACCTGTTCCGCCGAGCCAACCGCTGTTAGGGCCGAGGTCCGGCCAGAACTTGGGCAAGTTGCCGGTTAAACCGTCTGCCTGGATGCGCAGTTGGCGTTTCAACCAGCCGGTTGGTTTCACGGCCCCAAGCGGGAGTTTGCTGAAGGCGCTTTTGGGAAGCGGCTCCCTGTTGCCCGGATAAAAACTGTTGGAGCGGGGTTCTGCACCTGCAGATTCCGCCGCGGTTGCAAACATTCCAAATGCGGTAAGAAGCACGGTGCTCATCAACATCACAACCTTGTTCAGAGGTATCACCCCCGTCTCAGTCCCACTTAACGTGGATCTCTTGGAGGCATCTATGAAGGTAGCCGCGCGTTTCCGCGGCAATTCCCATAGCGCGCGATACGGGATATTCTCCTGCGCCTATGCATTCAAAGTTAAGCGGTCCGGCGTAGCCGATCTCCTTGAGCGCCAAAAGGGTTGCCGGGATGTCGATTTTGCCGCGCCCGGGGATTTGCTGTTCTGGACTGCCCGGTCCGCCCTCCCGCCAAGGGCAGTCTCTGAAGTGCGATGTTACGATTTTGTTTTTCCACAGCCTGGCAACGTCCTGAGGAGTTTCGTTGGCTCTGTAGAGGTGACTTGGGTCGAAGTTGAGGCCCATAGACGGATGATCCACTTCCTCCACGAGGCGGAGTCCGGTGGCGGCATTGTATATAGCCTGGCCGACGTGGGGCTTCACCGCGAGCACAACGCCGTGGTCCGCCGCCATCTTCGCGAACTCGCCGATTCGTTTTATGGCTTCCACGGTGGATTCCTCGTCGCCGGTTTTGCCTCCGGAGCCTATGTTGATGATCGGCACACCGATTTTACTGCAAAGCGCCATCAATCCGTTTAAGCGGTCTTTGTCCAAAGTAGCCGCCTCCATGGCGGTTGGAACAAGCTGAAATTCGTTTAAGAGGTCTTTTATTTCCTCCGGATCGGAGTCTAGCTTAACATGCTCGCACATACCGGCGATGGCAGCCAGCTCCACGTTGCGGTACCCTGCCCACGCCAAATGCTGTAGCGCTGTTCTAAGATCGGTGCTGGCAAACAAAACCGTGTTACAACCGAGATGCATTTAACACCCACCTTTCTTCAGTTAGCGGTGCGGTATTCTACGCCAACAGCTTGCTTCGCCCGAGAGGACGTCAAATCCTGCCCAAATACGCTGGCCAAATTGGCAAGAGTTTTGGGGGACCAAAGCGGACTGCAGCGGTATCACACCGAACGAGAAATTGTATACCGGCTGTAGGTGCATCCAAGCATCCTCCCAAATCTTCGTCCGCTTGGTGAACCAGAAGCCGGCCCCCAAAAATGCACGGCAGTTCGAGCCCTGGCTTTAAGAAGAAAGGTTGGAGGTGCAAGCTAGGTTTCAGCAGAGGGGACAACGGGTACAGAACGGTTGGTGGTAAATCGGCTTTATAAAAAGCGGTGAGGTGCATTATGCCGGAAAAGGAAGAGAAGCTGACCGTTAGGGAGGCCGGCCGCAGGGGCGGCGAAAAGGTAAAGAGCAAGTACGGTTCGGAGTATTTTTCCCGGATAGGATGCAAGGGGGGCAGAACCTTAAGAGAGACCCGCGGTCCGGAGTACTTTTCTGAAATCGGGAAAAAGGGCGGCGAGGCTGTTAAACAGCGCTACGGTATAGAGCATTTCGCAACCATAGGGCGCAAGGGCGGGCAGAAAGTCCGCGAGCTCATCCGGAAGGGCAAAGAGCTGTAGCGCGCTCTCAAGAAAAAGGCCACACCCGCATACAGGTCTCAAGCGAGCTTGCCTGTCGAGTGTGGCCCAGCGCAGTGTAAGCAGTAGAAAAAGCCTACAGAGGCAAAGGCGCCCCTTCCTCTGTGAAGATCACTTGGTCGTCTCTTATTTCCGCTCTCTTTAAGTGCCTTATGCTGGTTAGATAAAACACCAGCAAAGGCACCGCGCCCAGCAGGATTATGATCGTATCGGGCACTATTCTGATCTGGCCGAGAATCTGAATCTCGGGGCGGTTGAAGAACGCCGCACTCTTTGCCACTGCAATGCCGCTTCTGTAGGCTTCAACCATTTCCAGGATTCCAACCGGCAGTAGAGAGAACAACGCCATGGCCGCCAAACCCAGATTAAGGCCCCAGAACGAGAGCCGCAGAAGCTTGTCGTTCCAGTGTTCGGGTTTAACAAGCCCGCGCCACACGAAAAGGCAGAGGGCGATGGCAAGCATTCCATAGGTTCCGAACAGAGCGGTATGCCCGTGGTTAGACGTCAGGTAC
>JBMFPP010000086.1:0-8418 GCA_049969055.1 Armatimonadota bacterium
AGCCGGCTACCACTTGGGCGCTTGGGCTGCCGAAATACGAGATACGCATCGACCCCCGCCGTGCTCAGGAGCTTGGTTAGACTCCGGAGGATGTGGCACAGCAGGCTTACTATTCGCTTCGAGGGGGGCTCGCCAGCGAGTTTTACCGGCTTCCAAACCTGCGCCAAGGCACGGTTCTAATACGCTACGAGCAGGAACAGCGCCAAACCCCGCAGGATGCAGAGCAAATGCTTATAACAGCGCCCGACGGCCGCCAGGTGCCGCTCAAATCGGTGGCGTCACTGGAACTGCGCCCGGCTCCAACAGTGATCGAAAGAGACGGCCTGCGCCGAGTGATCGGTATTACCGGCTACTACCGCTTGGGGCAACCCCCTTCGATGGACGTTACGATGGACCTGATGATGCAGGCGATGTCGAAGCTGAATTTTCCACCAGGATATTCTATGGAAGTGCGCGGCGATATGACACAGATGATGGACAGCTTCCGCCGCCTGCTGGTTGGTCTCGTTTTGGCGGTTGTGTTTATCTACTTTGTGCTGGTTGCCCAGTTTCGCGGGTTCTTACAGCCGCTTCAGATGGTGGCTTCACTGCCGCTTGAGCTTTCCGGAATCTTCTTCGCGCTTTGGCTGGCCCATCAGTCGTTTTCGTCGGTATCCATAATGGCGGTCATAGTGGTGTCTGGGATGGACATCACCACGGCAATCCTCCTGCTCGACATGATATCGAGATACCGCGAGCGGGGAGTTCCAAGGGACCAAGCTGTGATAGAAGCATGTCCGCAGAGGCTGAGACCGATCCTGATGACTTCAATGATCACCATGATAGTAATGCTTCCGGTTGCCCTGCATCCGAAAACCGGAATCGATGCGTACCAACCGCTTGGAACGGTGGTAATCGGCGGTTTGACAATAGGCACGTTCCTCAGCCTGTTCGATATACCGATCATGCACACGTACGTTGATGATCTGCTGGTTTGGATAAGGCGCAGAATGCCGGCGAAGCGCCGGGATGTTACTGTGGCTCCGGGGGAAACCAGCAGTGAGTAAGCGCTTGGGAGGAAAAATGCCGAGCTTTTCTGGGAGATCTAAGCAAGAGGTGCGCATCCGCAGGGTGCGGATCGCCGCTTGGAGCATTGTGCTTGTGGGGGTTGCGGTGGCTTTGGTCGGCAGGTATGAGGAGCTGAAAGAGCGTCAAACAAAGCTTCCTGCGCGCGGTACGAAGCAGAGTTCGGGCTACACGCCGGCGCCGGAAGTACGTTTTATTCTGGCACACGGTTCGGAGTTAGGCCTAACTGCCTCGCAAGTTTCGAGGCTGAAGCGCATTCAGTTTGAGTGGGAGGAAGAAGTGAGGTTCGCGTGGCCGGATGTATTGGCCGCATCAAGGGAGGTATCCACAGCGGTCAGCGGAAAACGGAGCACCGAGGCGGAACTGCGGGCGCGGTCTGCTGAGGTATCCGCGCTTTCTGCGGAGTTAGCACTGCGGCGCCGGAAGCATTGGGAAAATGCAGTTGCGCTTCTAACCGCGCGGCAGAAAGAGCTGCTGAAGAGGTTGTTGGCGCAGGTAACCCTGCAGGACCTAATGCCTACCGGCAGTGTGGTCGGCAAATCAACGGAGGAGAAACAAAAATGAGGATGCACAGTATCTTTTTTGCTTTGGCTGTAGCAGTGTTACTGCAAGGCGCTGCTTTTGCCAAAGAGTCGAAGCCCAGTGTGGGCAAGGCTGCGGTTGTCACCTGTCCCGTGACAGGCCGGGTTGTAAAGAATGTGAAGACGGCACCGAAAGCCGTTTACCAGGGTAAGACGTACTACTTCTGCTGTTCGGAGTGTAAGCCGAAGTTCGAGAAGAATCCTGCTAAATACATAAAAGGCGCTCAGCAGAAGCAGTCGAAGTCTGCCGGCGGCTTTATATGTCCGGTAATGGGCACTAAGGTGGCGAGCATCGCAGATGCCGCCGGCAAGAGTGTTTACAAGGGCAAGGTGTATTACTTCTGCTGCCCAGAGTGCAAACCGAAATTCGACAAGAATCCGGAGAAGTACATCCACAACAAAGTTGACAAGGCTCCCGAGCACAGCCATTCGCACGGGGCGTAGCGCGGATAAGCGCATTTGGGACGGCACTGGCCGTCTTTAAATACCAGATGGTGGTGGGTGGGTGGGAGCATGCAGAAAACTTCACATGAAAATGGCGTTCAAAGGGTTTTGGTGCATAAAGATCGGTTTGTTCACCTGTGCGGTGCTGAAATCTGCATGGTTTGCTTACGGTGCGGGGGATACTGTGGGCGAAGAAAGGCTCTCGCCGCAGGCACCTCCGCCGCCGGTATCCGTAACTGCGCCCGTGTTTCAGGCCCCTAACACTCCCGGGCGCCCAAGGGTAAGCGGTACATTGAGCCTTCGAGATGCGGTGCTTACTGCTTTGAAAAACAACCCGCTTATCGGCGCGGCTGTTGCAGGAGAAAAAGAAGCCTCTGCCCGCACCGACCAGGCCCACGCCGACACAAGGCCGCAGATTTCGATATCCGGCGTGCTGTCGAGAGCGTCTGCAGATATGCCGATGTTTTTCAATTCAGTCCCGCAGATAATGTCGTCGCCCATTTTGCGGATGCCGGACAAAAGCTCCATTGGAACCACACTGATGCTGATGTTCCCCGTGTATACCGGCGGGCGGCTGTCTGCGGCGGTGCAGGCGGCTGTCCAATCGGAACGCACAGCGGCAGGAACGCGCCTAACAGTTGCACAGGAGGTGGCTTTGCTGGTTAGGGCGGCGTACTGGAAAGCTTTACTGAACCGCGCTTTGGTGGATGTGAGCCGTGAAATTGTGAGGGCCGCCGAAGAGCAGGTTCGCGTATCAAGGAAGAAGTACGAAGTCGGCAGTGTTAACCTTGCCGATGTTCTTCGCAACCAAGCATTCTATGCGGAAGCGGTCCAGGAGTTGGTAAACACTCAAAGAGATGCAGAGACGGCCTTGGTGGAGCTGAAAACCGCCATGGGTGTGAGCCTGGCCTCTCAAATAGAGCTGTCGGACACGCTGAGATATGAGCCGGTTAGCGAAACCGCAGACAGCGCTTTGGAAACGGCGATGAAGAACCGCCCAGAGCTGTTCGCGGCAGATGCGGCAGTGCAGGAAGCCGAGGCGAAGAAGCGCTTTGCAAAAAGTAGTTTCCTTCCACAGGTGTACTTCACCGCCATGAGCGATACTGCATCGGTATCCGGAGGTACCATGAAGGGATTCGGTGCCGGACTGATGGTCAGTTTGCCGCTGGCGGATGGGGGACAGCGCAAAGCGCAGGTTGCGGAGGCCGAGGCGCGTTTGAACGCTTTGAAAGAGCAGTATCAAAATGCGATGCTTCAGGTTAGCCAGGATGTAGCAAACGCGTGGCTGTCTGTTCAGGCGGCAGAGGCAAACATTCGAACAAGCGAAGCAGTTGTGAAGCAGGCCGAGGAGCAGTACAGGATTTCCAGCCTGAGGTACGAGGCCGGAAAAGCAATCAATTTAGAGGTTTTGGATGCTATTGCCGCTCTCGGCAGAGCCAGAAGGAACTATTTGGAAGCTGTTTACGAGTACAACTTGGCAAAAGACAAACTGCTCAGGGCTATGGGCGTGAATCTGAGAGATCTGCCCATTGGAGAGCACTGAAATTTGCGAGAGCCAGCGGTTTCCCACCGCCGTTGATGTGAACTGAGCGGCTGTTTGGCACTGGTTTGGCGCCGCGGCGTGTGGTATAATAGGCGTGCCGAAGAATAAGGCAATTGTCGCCGAACGCTCGGCAAGCAAGCACAGTACGTGCAGATCGTGCTGTACTGCGGGTGTAAAAAATGGGATTTGCCAGCATACCTGAAGCCATAGAGGACCTGCGTGCCGGTAAAATGCTCATCCTCCTCGATGATGAGGACCGCGAAAACGAAGGCGACCTCATCATGGCGGCGGAGTGCGTTACTCCGGAGGATGTGAACTTCATTACCAAGCACGCAAGGGGACTGCTTTGCTGTCCGCTTTCTCCGGAAAGGGCGGACGAGCTGGGCCTGGAGTTCATGTCGCCCCGCAACACAGCACTACATGGCACGGCTTTTACGGTAAGCGTGGATGCAGTGCACGGCACCACCACTGGTATATCCGCCCACGATAGAGCCGTTACCATCCGAGCGCTGGCGGACCCGAAGACCAAGCCTGAGGATTTGGCAAGGCCGGGACATATTTTCCCACTACGCGCCGTTCCCGGCGGGGTGCTCAGGCGGGCTGGGCATACCGAAGCAGTTGTTGATTTGCTGAAGCTTGCCGGCATGCGTCCCGTAGGCGTTTTGTGCGAGATTCTGAACGAAGACGGCTCGATGGCACGTGCCCCGGAACTGCTGGAGATGGCACAGAGGTTCGGAATCAAAGCCATCACTATCGCGGACCTTATTAAATACAGAAGGCGCACCGAGAAGCTGGTTCACCGCGTGGCAACCACCCGTCTCCCCACCCGGTACGGTGAGTTCACTGCGCATGCCTACGCAAGCGAGGTGGATGACAGGCCGTATATAGCATTGGTCAAAGGCGAACTCTCGCCGGATGAGCCGTGCTTGGTGAGAATTCACTCCGGATGCCTTACCGGAGACGTCTTCCACTCCCTGAAGTGCGACTGTGGTGCTCAACTTGAGCTTGCCTTCCAGAAGATCTGCGAGGAGGGCAGGGGGGTGGTTCTTTATATCCCGCATCACGAAGGCCGGGGCATAGGTTTGCTCAACAAGCTCAAGGCTTACGAACTGCAGGACCACGGCTTCGATACCGTGGAGGCCAACCGCCAGCTCGGTTTTAAACCCGACCTTCGTGATTACGGGCTTGGATGCCAGGTGCTTGTGGACCTGGGCTTGTGCAAAGTGCGCCTGATGACCAACAACCCGGCCAAGCGCGTGGGAATCGAAAGCTATGGGCTTCAGGTTGTGGAGCGCGTTCCACTGCGGGCCGGCGATAATAAAGAAAACCTGCGCTACCTTATCACTAAGAAGGAGAAGTTGGGCCACCTGTTGGATGATCTCCCCGGTTCAGGCAACGGCACAGACCAACATTCCGCACAAACAAAAGTGGAATCTGAGGAGCTTTCATGACTGTTTACGAGGGGAAACTCACCGCCGAAGGACTGCGCTTCGGCATTGTGGTGAGTCGGTTCAACGAGTTCATTACCTCAAAACTATTGGAAGGTGCCCTAGACGCTCTGAAGCGTCACGGCGCGGATATGGACGGGACCGAGGTTGCTTGGGTCCCCGGCTCGTTTGAGATACCTTTGGTGGCGCAGAAGATGGCGCGCTCCGGCCGCTACAACGCTGTCATCTGCTTGGGCGCGGTTATACGCGGTTCCACTCCGCATTTCGACTACATAGCTGCCGAGGTAACGAAAGGCGTGGCCGCAGTATCTCTGAGCACCGGGGTGCCTGTTGTTTTCGGCGTAATAACCACCGACAGCATCGAGCAGGCAATCGAGCGGGCCGGCACAAAGATGGGCAACAAAGGCGCAGATGCCGCCGTTACTGCCATCGAAATGGCGAACCTGATGCGCGAGTTGGACCGCACCAATTGATATTTCGTTTGCCGGAACCAACAAGGCTGTAACGGCAAACGTTTTGAAGGCTTTTGCCGCAGTTTGCCCCTGATACCTTACTGCTTGTTCTCCCACTGCCGCCTTTACCCTTCAACCACCTTCTCCCCTCCGCAGATGGAAGACGGCACTTGCTTTCCTCTTTGCATAGCAGATGGTTGGCAGGTACTGCAGACTGCCAGTTACACAAAAAGCTCTTAATTTTGTAAAAAACCGCTTGACAACAATGTGAAAAACGTGTTATAGAAAGGGCGAAAGGTTGCTAATGCTGTGCAGTGTTTGGGCAAAATTCCACTGCGCAGTCGGTTTTGGGTTCAATTAGGCCGCCGTTAAGCACACGGGTTCCGTGCAGTTGAACGCGGATAAAACCCAAAAGGTGGCCCTGTTTAGTGCTGTCTGAAGGGCGCCTTTTTGAAGGGAAAACCAAAAGGCGCCGCGCTTACTGCCTCGGTCAGGTGGGGAACACCCGCCTAGCGTAGAGTTTTCCAAAGAGCCTGAAGGGCTCTTGAATGGAAATTATGTTTGTGAAAGGTATCACGATATCCGAGTTGAACTGCCTGCAGTATATGCCTACCGCGCCTCCACCAGCAGGCTTTAATGCTTTCTGACTGCAAGCAGATACTTAACCGAATTGCTGGGTCTGGGGCGCGGGCTGTATGTGTGCGCCCACAACAGTGGGCCCCGTCTCGCATAAGTGAGGTGGGGTATGACCGGCAAACCAACCACATGTGGGTTCTGCGGCTGTGGATGCGCATTTTATGTGCAAACCAACGGCAGCCAGATCGCCGCTGTTGCCCCAAGCCAGAACCACCCTGTTACCTCTGGTCGCCTCTGCATTAAGGGCTGGTACGGCCCTCACTCTCTGCTTAATTCAAATCGACTGCGCACACCCCTTGTGCGCACAGGGGATCAGCAGATCCCGACGTCTTGGGATGAAGCCGTAGGCGCCGTCGCTTCAGCCGTTCGAGATGTGCTCTCGCGCCGCGGCCCGCGCGCTGTTGGAGTTATTGGATCTGCGCGGCTTACCAACGAAGAGTGCTACCTGCTTTCCAGATTCGCCAGGGCGGTTATTGGCACTCCCAACTTAGACAGCTCATGCCGATTTTACGACGCTTCCCTCATTCCAGGCCTGCTCCAAACTGTTGGAACCCCCGCTTCTCAGGTTCAAATACCAGACCTTCCGAAGGCAGGTTCCATGCTGATCGTTGGGGCAAACGTTACGGAACAGCTCCCCCAAATCGGCTCGCGAATTGCCGAGGCCGCCAGAAACGGTTGCAAGGTTGTGGTGGTGGATCCGCGCACGTCCCGCCTATCCGCATTTGCCGAGTTCTTCGTTCGCCCCCGACCGGGAACGGATCTGCACCTGTTTAAAGCGCTGTTGAAGACCATTCTCATACGCGACATGTATCCCGACAGCTCCAGACAACTGTCTGGATTCGAACAGCTTTCGCGTTCTCTTGAGAAAGTGTCCATAGACCGCGTCGAGGAGATCTGCGGCGTAAGCGTTGAAACCATCTCCGAAATGGCGGAAATGCTGGCCGAAAATCCACCAACCGTGGTCATGTTTGGTAGCGGCGTTCTCCAGCAGGCAAACTCCACTGAGCTTGTTAAAGCACTGGCAGACCTGGCCGTTCTTCTCGGCGGAGCTGTTATGCCGCTGAGGGGTCACAACAACGCTCAGGGCGCATGCGATATGGGCGCTGTTAAGGATATGCTCCCCGGGTACATGCCGCTGTCTGAAGAATCCTCCAGAAGAAAGTGGGAGGCGGTTTGGAACTGCCGAATTCCGGCAGACGGAGGAATGTCTGCATTGGAGATGCTGAACGCATGCCGAAGCGGGGATATAGAAGCCCTCTTGATCTTCGGGGAGAACTTGGCCCTCTCGGCACCCAACACCGAGGCCTCGATGGACGCCCTCAGAAGCGTGAAGTTCCTCGCCGTGTCCGATCTGTACCTAACAGAAACCGCAGGCATGGCAAATGTGGTTTTCCCTGCATGCTCGTTCCTGGAAAAGGACGGCACCTTCACAAACGTGGAAGGGCGCGTACAGCGCGTGCGAAAGGTGGTTCCTCCGGCGGCGGAGTCCAAGTCCGACATGGAGATAATAGCCGATATTGCAAAGGCGCTTGGCGCAGAGCTTCCCCGAGACCCGCAGGCTGTAATGGACGAAATAACGAAGAACGTTCCACAGTACTCCGGTGTATCTTACGCACGCTTTGACGAAGAATGGGGACAGCCTTGGCCGCGGAACAGAGCAGTCCCGAGGCTTTCGGCGCTCAATTCCAGCGAGGAGGACTCCAAACAGCGGTACATGTTCCGACTTATATCAAGCCATGTGAACTTCCCGCACAGAACCGGAAGCATGTCGCGGATGATTCATATTTTGGCAAGAGAGTATCCCGAACCGTACGCAGAACTCAACCCTGCCGACGCCGAGGAGATGGGCCTTAGGAGCGGAAGCAGGGTTCGAATTTTCTCAGAAACAGGCAGTTTGGTGCGCCAGGTGATTTTGAGTGATGCTGTGCCTCCCGGCTGTGTCCACGTACCTTACTTCTTTGGCACAAACACGCCGAACGCTTTGGCTTCATACGAATGCGACCCCGAATCTGGAACGCCGGTTTATAAGGCTTGCGCTGTGGAACTGGAGGCGGTGGAATGAAAGTCGGCAGTGCGTTTATTTTGGATAAAGCGCGGGTCGGTGATTTCTTCGAAAGCCTGGGCAGGGATATGCAGATTGTAGCTCCCAAAAAGCAGTTCGGCGGCGACGTTGCTTTTGCCGCCGTTCAGCACCCGGATGAGATCTCGTGGGACTACGGCAACGATATCCACCCTCCCAAGCGGTTTTT